>CAXGMH010000004.1:0-59674 GCA_964010795.1 uncultured Alphaproteobacteria bacterium | reverse complement strand
ATCCAGCCGATGAATTTATCAAGTGCGGTCGGCTCAGGCAGAGAAATACGTTTCCGGCTCATAATGGCACACCTCCGCGCATGCGGATTCCACCGCGTGTTTTACGCTCGATCTTTTTCTCCAGATAGGATTCACGTTCGTAAAGCGTTTTAAGATCGCCTTTTGTAACCGTGCGGCCTTCGTAGGAGACGCTTTGGCCTCCGCTTTCTATGGCAGCAATGGCTTTCTGGACGCGATCCAGCTTTTCTTCCAATGTGTCGCTCATAATTTAACGCCTTTGCTCCGTGCGCGCCGCTGTGGGGCTTTGCGCTCGGTTTTTTTTGGTTGATAGTCATCTGACGGTTTGGGTTTGACAGGTGCGTCAAGACCAAGGGATCGTTCCATCTCACGCCAGTGACGATCACCGAAACGATCCAATCCTTCCACTGCCGCAGCCGCGCGCGCATAAACGTAGCAATCCAGAGCTTCATTGCGTTCTCTGGTCTTTTGCCACTCGCGCACCGCATAACCACGGCGATTTTTTGATGTAATCAGCTGCTCCGAACAAAGCTGCTTCAGATATTCTTCATCCACTTTAGGCAGGTGGACATATCCGGCAGGATATGGATCTCCACTTTCCTGAGTGGGCGGGTTTTTCCGCAAATTGTTAAACAGCTCCAGCTTGGCAATGCCGCCAGCCACAGGACGAACACGTAAACCGCGTTTAATCTTTTTGCCATCGGCTGTAACCTCAACGGCACTCGGTAATCCAACCAGCGCGGCGCCACGCTGCACCCCTTTGATGACCATGACCAATGACGGGCTTTGTTTTCGTGCCCAATCATAGACTTCTTGTGTGGCATAACCGCTATCCACGGCGACGCGCCGCAAAGGAAGTTCGAAGCCGTTTTCATGAGGCCAGGTCTCACCAAGCAGTTCCGTCAGCTTTTTCCACACAGCCTCACGACCTGTGTCACCTTCAAGGATCCTGTGATCCACCAGCCAGCATTCCTTATCGCGGCCCCAAGCCCAGATTGAAACTTCGATCCGGTCTTTTTGAACATCCGCACCAGCGGTGATAAACAAGCCGCCTTTAGGGGTGGCGCCGATTTTATAAGGCTCGCGGCGCTCATACAGTCTCTGCCAGTCTGGTGCTTCGCCAACTTCCACGTAAGTCTCGCCAAGTTCTGTGTTTTTAAATGACTTGATTGCAGCGTCCGATCCTTGTGCATCCACCCATGCACGGGCGATTTGCGCCCATGATCGCCAGCCATATGGCGAATACAGGGAAGAGAGGTGAAATCCAGCCGTCCGGCCATCGCTTTCGGCTTGGGATTCCCAATAGCCGTTTTGGAGCATCCATGTTTTATACCGCTCCTCAATCTTGTGTTCACAATGCTCACACTCATACAGCGCGTCTTCCGGCTTTCCTTTCGGCCATTTGAGCTGTTCAAACTTTAACCATTGGTGACTGCCACACTCTGGGCATGGCACCATGTATTTTCGCTGATCACTGAGCTGATATTCACGCTCGATGCGAGACGCTCCACGAATGGTGGGCGTGCTGACCATGAGAATTTTACGGCGAGCAAATGTCCGCGTTCTAGCCTCAGCCAAAGCAACAGGATCGCCTTCGCCTTCAACATCACCGGGATAAGCATCCACTTCGTCCAGAAAAAGAAAACGAACCGGCATGGATCGCAATCCTGCGGCACTGTTTGCGCCCGTTAGCACGAGAACGCCGCCCTGGAATTCCTTTTGCAATATTGTGTTGCCTCTGTCTCGTGAACGAGCGGGCATAACGCGCTGGCGAATGACATCTGACTCTTCGATCAATGGATCCAGTCGCTGTTTGGAATTGCGCTTGGCCATTTCGACCGTGGGCAGAATTGCCAGCATCGGCCCTGGTGTGTGATGGATGACGTATCCAATCCAGTTGTTGCCGCATTCTGTACCGCCGATCTGCGCGCCTTTCATAAAGACCACGCGTTGAATGGGAGAGCTGGACGATAGGCAGTCCATGATTTCTCGCAAATACGGTGTTCTTTCCGTCCGCCATGGTCCCGGTTCGGAAGCCGCTTTGCCTGAAAGCCGTCTGTGAGTATCGGCCCATTCGGAAACGGTTAACACTTGGTCGGGCCGCAATGCTCTTCGCATCGCCCTCGATACGGATTGTTCGGTAATATCTATCATTCATCTGTCAAACCCGCGCTGACCTTCAAAAAAAGCAATTAAATGATCGGATAATTAACTGGATTAGTGATGCGAAGCGCGCATTCATGGACGTGTAAGCAATTGATTTGAAAGGAGCTTCACATGACTAAAAAAACAGAAACCAAAACGGCCACACCAAAGACACAACCAAAGAAAGAGCTTTCCAAAACCATGAACAAAACACTCATGGTGATGGAGGCATTAAGCCGAGAAGACGGCGTCACCATTGACGAATTGACGGAGATGACCGGATGGAAACCTCATTCCGCGCGTGGCTTTTTGTCTAACATTCGCAAAAAACTCAAAGAAGCAAAGGAAGACAGCCAAATCGTCAAATATACGCGCGGTGGCAAAACCATGTACAAACTCGAACCACTTGAAAAAGCAGAAGGCCAGACCGATGAGTAAGGATCTGGTTCTCTACCATATCTACAGCAAGTTAGAAAACGAAACGCTTGGGCGCGAAAATTTTACCAGAGAAGAAATCCCTGACATCATTCGCACATATATTGCCGAGGAGGATGTGACATACTACATGATCCTCGGCATCAATAACGATGGTGTGATTTGCTCGCCGATCAAAGATTGGACACCAGAACACCCAGAAGCGTTTTCAAGTCTTGAAGTGGTACCGTGGTCAATTATTCAGAAATATAGAAAGCAATAAAACAATCGTATTCATCACTTGATTAAGTTCAAGAATGAAGCGTTCATGGTGTTGTAAATAAAAAAAAGGAGTCACATATGGACATCGAACAGAAGAAAATAACCATTAAAGCTAATCTAGAAGCACTAGAAAAACTTTTATACGAAGCCAATGTCAGAGCCAGCGAAGCTGTTGCTGCCATTAATCGCGGCGAGGTCAATGAAGCAATAGGCGCATCTCTTGGTATTGAAGAGATGCTAGATCAGGCCACCGCTTTACATGGTGCCGCTAAAGCAATTCAACGTGCAGCTATAACGGAGTAAAATCATGACTAAAGATCAAGTTTTTGAACAAATTGCCAAACAACATCTAAATATAGAAACATTAGAGACTCGCAGCTCAGACGGCCATGACTTTCATGATTGCTCCGTTTGGTGCATCAAAAGCGCATTACAAGCTGCATACGATGCCGGTCGCGACTCAACGAACTCATGAGGATTTTTTGGGCATTATCTTTTTATAAGCCGTTTTTTGTTGTCCAGAGTGGATTGACTGTAAGACCTGCCTGATGTCTTCGATATCCATATACAAAACATTGCAATAATATTCCTTATCTAACCCACCACGCAAAACCATACCGCAAAGTTTATTTTTTGTTTTATTGAAGACTGGACTCCCGCTGATTCCTGTAACGGATGAAAACTCAATATCTGATGAAAATTGGCCATAAGCAGATCTGAGAGTAGCATCATGTTCATGAGATCCCCCGTCTATGATATCAAGCGAACAAAATTGAGCCTTTATTGTTTTGTCATCTATAGCACTGAGGTCTTTTAAAGATCCTTCAATCAAAATTTTGTCATTTTTTTCGCTTGTACAAATCGTTTCGTCATCAATGATATATGGATCATCTCCAAAAAATTGGCTTTGGCAATCTTCCGTAAACCGAATAATGGCTAAATCTAAAATATCGGTGTCGACAGCCTCTAAAATTGGATCCTTTGGTCTAAAAATAGCATCATATCCAGCCACCATGTCACCAAACCTTTTATTTGTTAAAGCTAGTCTACTAGTTTCAAAATCACCAAACACATGATTGCACGTCAAAGCGTAAATTTTACCTTTATAATTAACGATAAATGCGCTGCCGCCATATGTTGCATACTCCCAACCAGGAACATCTGTTTCAAAAAAAACGAACCGGACACAATCCTTTAGATTTTTTCTAACTATCAAGCCTGAAGACAATTTTTGTTCTATTCTCATGCGGTGATTATACTGTTTTTTTATCAATCACACCAAACTTTTCGCCTGTCTCTGCATGATG
Organism: uncultured Alphaproteobacteria bacterium; assembly: GCA_964010795.1. Taxonomy (GTDB): domain Bacteria; phylum Pseudomonadota; class Alphaproteobacteria; order Micavibrionales; family UBA9664; genus CAXGMH01. Next base: position 55,508 of record CAXGMH010000004.1, on the reverse strand, counting down.
GGCTTTCTTCTTCGTGGCCTCCTGCCAGCGTTTTACAATTACATCGACATATTTGGGATCCAGTTCACTCGTCCGGCATTGCCGCCCAAGCCGTTCACAGGCAATGAGGGTAGAGCCAGAGCCACCAAACGGATCCAACACAATATCCTTGGTTTTGCTTGAATTCTTGATCGCACGTTCAACAAGATCTACGGGCTTCATGGTGGGGTGAAGATCATTCACACGCGGCTTGTTCACAAACCAGACATCGCCTTGATCTCGCGCACCGCACCAATACCGATCATTCCCGTCTTTCCAGCCATACAAAATTGGTTCGTACTGGCGCTGATAATCAGAACGCCCCAGCGTGAAGGTGTTTTTCGCCCATATGATGAATGTCGACCATTTACCGCCAGCCGACACAAATGCACGTTGCAGCGTGTGCAACTCTGAGGAGGACATGCAAACGTAAAGGCTGCCCTTGGTTACCATCAACATATTGGTGATGGCATCATACAAAAATTGTTCAAAAGCCTCGCCCAGATTATCGTTCATGATTGTGCGGCCACCGCTTTTGCCTTTGGCTTTACGCTGTTTATCTTTTGCCGTGTTGCCGTAATCCACATTGTAGGGAGGATCAGTAAAAACCATGTCAGCAAGCTGGCCATCCATCAGTTTTTCTGTGTCGTCAAAAACGGTTGCATCACCGCACAGCACACGATGGTTGCCACAAATCCATACATCACCAGGCTTGCTGACAGGTTCTTCCGGCACTTCAGGTATGGTCTCTTCAGCTTCCTCAGCTTCTTCTTCGGTAAAGAGCAGATCATCAATCTCAGCGGGATCAAAACCAAGCAGCTCCAGATCAAAATCAAGATCGTCCAGTGTTTCAAGCTCCAGCTTCAAAAGCTCTTCATCCCATCCGGCATTCATAGCAATACGATTATCAGCAATAATTAATGCTTTTCGTTGTGCTTCGCTAAGATGCTCCAACTGAATGCTAGGCACTTTCTCCATGCCTAATTGTCTGGCAGCCATTAATCGACCATGCCCAGCGATCAACACACCATCACCATCCACCAACACTGGATTTACAAATCCAAACTCAGCAATACTGGCAACAATCTGCGCTATCTGGGAATCCGAATGAGTGCGAGCATTGTTCGCATAAGGGATCAACTCGTCCAATGAACGATATTCTACTTTTAAATTTTTCATGAAAAACCTATCTGATTGTTATTCACACAAGCGATAAACACTGGCGCAACTTGGTAATTCTTCTGAGGAAGTAAAAAGATTTAGCTGTCGACCGCCTCGGTCGGTTTCTGCCCAGCGAACAACTTCATCAATGCCTTTGTAACCATCTTTTTCTGGATCGTAATTGGAAGCGCAGGGCATTTTATCTGACGAGAAAAATGTTGATCTTCCTCTTTTTGATGCGCCAGAAACGAGAGTTTCCCATTCAAAAATGCGCTCCACATGTTCTGGGAAGCGTTTTGCCATTTCCCGAACATCCATTTTGCGAGCCATGATGCATGGCATGCAGCCCACACGCGCAAATCCCAATTTGTATAGTTTGTTTGGCTCAACGCCCATTTCATGGTGAAGGTCAAATACCTGATCCGCCGTCCAGTTTAATATGGGTCGCCAGATATATACTCCGGTATCATCGCGATTGAACGGTGGTAGTTTTGATCGAGCCAGGCTCTCATCTGCGCGCACGCCTTGCCAAGATAAAACGCGCCCATTTTTTAAGGCAGGAAAAAACACCTGAAAAGTTAAAGGAAATACTTTTAGTTCCTCAGTACAAAATCTAGCTCTTGCGCTTGGGAAACGTCCCTTCCACAGGCATAAATCTAAAAATGGATTTCCCGTGGGTTTTAAAAGATCCAAGGCTTTTTTTATTTGCTGGGCAGGAACACCGTCCTTCTTCCACTTTTCTCGAACCGTTTTTCGTTTCTTTTTTATCTTTTCAGAAAAATCAGCGCGAATGATTTCAATCTCTGGGCCGCCAGTTGCTTTAGGTAAATATTCTAGAAACTCATATGTGTAATCATGCTCATTGCCCGTGTCTGCAAAGACTGCTCGAAACTTTACACCCTTTTTTAAGGCTAACAAATAACAAGCAGCGCTATCCTTTCCGCCGGAAATATTAATGATATGCTGTGTCTCAGGCATGTTTTTTCTTGAAGACAGGTTTATTGGCATCGTCCAGAACACGGACGATTTCGTTGTATAAAATCTTATGAACAATATGGCGGTCGGTTGACGCTGCCAGCTCTGCATCAAGCCGATCAGGGATGGTCAGCAATCCATCACGGATAGGCCGAAAATGATTATAAATACGAGCTTCAGCCTCATCTCGGTCAATATATTTTCCGGACTCGACCTTGGTCTTAATCTCCAGCAGTTTTACTTTTTCTGCTTCGCTTTTGATCCGTGTTTTCAAAAGCAGCTCTGGCAAGTCCGCCCTTGAAGGTGAGGACTTGACTGGCTCAGAAACAATTTCGATTTCGCCCTGCGGTTCTTGTGTTTGTCTACGCAATGGCCGCGCTGGTTCACGCCGCGCTTCTAAAACCATATCAGCTTCATCACGGTCTATTTTCCCACGCTTGAGACGCAGCACTTTATCTCGCACCAGCTCATTGACGTACTGCCTGCTGAAGCCTTTGTATTCAGCGTAGGCTTTTTGCGTCATCATTTCTGTCATGAGTGTCAAGTAAGTTTGAGAATTTTACATTCTCAAAAAATCACGAATATCTTTGTGTAATCAAAAGGTTAAACCGAAAGTGTCAAGTAAGCATGTCAAGGAAGTTCAAACCCCTGACGCTAAAAAAGTCCCGCGCGTTCCCCGCCCCTAGAGGATCTGGCCCCACAGGACCCGCTGATTTTTTGAAGTCAAGTTGATAAGAGCGGAAAGCAGCGGTAAATGCGTATTTTTCCCAGCGTAGAAAAATCATACCCCAAAAAAGAAAAAAGTGTTTCACCCAATGTGTTGAAACGGTGATGAAACATGTTTCAACACTGTTCATATCAGTGCTTAAGTCTTTCATATTCAATGCCTTCAGGATCACGCGCATTAAGGACGGCTGCGATGCGGATGAGGCCGCCATTCACATCCCGCCATAGCGTGGTCTTGCTTTTATCAAACTCATCAATCAGGATTTTCCACGGCATGTTGTTGGCACGCATCCATATGATTTGCTGCTCATATCGATTAACCCAGCGAAGCCATGCCATGACTCGCTCATGGAAGGTGACCTGCCTTGGCATGGGAGCCCCCAGCCTGGTCTTACCGTTGATCGCATCGTAAAGACGCTCCCAATCATCCTTCATGGTTGCTGGCCACAGCGTGTGATACCCTGGCACGCGAACATCAGGAAGCCTGCGGTGTATGTCAGCCGCTTCTTCCATGTAGACCATAACCATCTTCTCATTCCAGTATGGTTCTGGTGGTGGTGCAAGATCGTTCATCAGCACTCCTTCCGCTCGCCGTAGAGCTTCTCTGCAATTTGTTTGACGAATTCCTTCTCCGGCCACGTGAGACGACTGTCAGACGGTGCTACATTCAGCACGCCTTGTTTACGCCATGCAGCCCGCCGCATAAGCTCCATTTCGTCCTCGTTCTTGGGGGACTGGCCTGCGGCTGTTCCTAATGGGCAACGATATTTTCTCATGCCGCACCTACCTTTGCCGGGCCTTCTTCAATAGCCCAATGAAGGATGGCTAAAGCATCGGCCTGATTGTCATCTTGAGGATCAAACCCTCTGGCCTTAACGGCTTTAATAACCTGCTTTTTCCCAGCATTGCCTTTGCCTGTGATGAATTTTTTAATAGTGCAGACACCCACGCCCTCGTAAGGGATTTCCTTGTATTCGGCAAAGGCAGACATTTGGCCTAAAAAACCGCCGTAAACATGGGCAGCCGTTGTGCCAAGGTGTCTCCGCACTTCTTCGAAAACGATCATGTCAAAATGCTCGGATGTCTCATGCAGCGTATCGAGCCATTGCCGGAAACGAAGCAGAGCCATGCCTCCACCAGAAAACTGATTAGGCTTAAACACGGCTGTGCCGTAATAAATCTGACCATCTTTTCGCCGCAGCGCCCAGCCACAGTGCTGGCCTAAATCTAGAGCCAGTATTTGTTTATGAGGTTTTTCCGTCATTTTTAGTTCCTTTCATGCTTGGGGTTAAAACGGGATTTCATCGCCCTTCGACCAGTCGAAGGGCTTTTCATCTGTTTGGGAGGGAGTTTCTTTTTTCGTGATGGCAGTGACTTCTGCGCCTGGAAAAAGCTGTTTCACGGCTCTGACATTTTCATCCATGCCATCGATCAGCTGGGCAATCTCACTGACTGTCCATGTTTCCAAATCTGGTCGTGCAATGGCTTGAGCTTCTGCAGACGTTTTGACAAAGGCCACAACCCGGCCTGATACAGGCAATTTCACTTCCCAAATATCTGCGGATAGGATGGGCTGTCCGGATTGCGTGGCGGCTTGATCCAAAGCCTCCCATGCGCGTTTCATCCCGCCCACCTGAATATCAATCAGTGCGAGATCACCGGAGGTCAGGGCTTCATCCAATAAATCTTTCTGCTGGTAAAATGCAGCTCGCAACTGATCGGACACCAATAACGGCAGGCGATCTACACCCCATTTGGTTTCCATCTGCTTTGCCAAATGATCCAGCCCTTCGGTCAAAGATCGTTTTTTGTAATGATCCGGTGCCATGGCCTGCTGGGCAGCGCGTAGGGCTTTGGGATTGACGTATGGCTTGCGATATTTACTCATGCCACACCTCCACAAAGATCCTTCTCAAACCGGACCGTATTCGGATGCCGTGTGTGCAAAGCACGGCTTCCGAAATAGATCCGTAAGGATCTATAGGCTGCTTTCCGCAAACTTCCGTTTAATAAAATCAATGCGTTATAAAACCTGCTTCCGTTGCTTCCGCACAGGCTTCCGCTTAATGGAATCAATCCTTTAGGTTCCATGCTGCCGCTCCTTCCGTTTTAGGTGGTTCTGGGTATTTGATCAGGCGATAGCCCTTGAGTTTCGTGCGTTTGTCTGCCGTATCGATGACAATCACATCATTATCAATCCAATAGCTGACCAGCTGCTCCGCGACCCGGCGCGTGAGGCCGACCTTGCGGGTCAAATATTTGTTAAAGAACCGCTCTCCCGTGTTTGCAGAAGCGGAAAACGGCATGTCCTTTTTCCAGCGTTTGTCTAATTCTTTGAGGATTTCAATTTGAGCATCGTGTTCAGGCCAGCCAATCTCGCTCTCATTTAGATTTGCAAGCTCACGGTTATAAATAAGAAGGCCACTGTCCTGACGGACATAGGTTTGAATATCCTGGAAAACATCTTCGTTTGTTTTGACGGTTGCACCCTGGATGATCAGGTTTTCTTCATATTCTTTTCCCAGGTAAGCACAGGCGAGCCGCGCAAAATCTTCTTCTGCCTGCCACAGAGCATAAGCGCCGCGAGCACCGTCCACCAAAGCTGTAGATCCACGGATAGCCTCTCGTGCGGTCGCAATATTTTTAATGTTATGCATGCCGTCTTTACGCATGTGATGCGTGACGATCATGGTGGCGCCAGTTTCAGCACATATTTCTGCGAAGGCTGACCACATGAATTGTGCCGCCGCCGGATCAGCCGTTACATCTGCCATTATGAAAGCCTGCAGAGGATCAATGACGATCAGCTTTAAATCCTTCAGCTCCATGAGCTGTGCTTTGAAATCGTGAAAAAACTCGGTCTTGGCGGGAACACCAGCCTCTACATCAATAAGTGGACGTGGCCCGCCAATGCTGGGCATTGGTACGACCAGTAAATTCTCACCGGCCACGATACGCTTTTCATGCTCATCAATTTTGTTAAAACGCCTATGAATAGTCTCAAAGCTGTCTTCCGCAGCTAAAATCACAGCCGTCCCATACTCTTTTAATTCTCCACCAAAAACCCGATAAGGAAACGACATGGCGTTATTGGTCATGGAGACGTGCAAGGCTAGATCAAGCGTCAGGAAACTCTTCCCGACACCACCCATGGCTGCTAAAATAATCGGAACGCCGAGCGGTATAGCTCCTTCAACCAGCCACTTTTGCTCAGGTGCCGCGCCCGCGTATTTGTTACCGTTCCATTCCTTCAACACTAATGACTGAACGGATGGTGGCGGTATTTCATCAAGAAGAGTGTTGGGGTTTTGAATGCCCCATTTGCTGCGTGCCCCATGCAGCATTTTGATTACTTCGTGGCGGGTTTGTGCAGCGGTATAGCCCGTCAGGGTCAACCCTTCTGCTGCCAACAGGATCTCTTCGTCTGACCATCCGGCATTTACCCAATGACCTGTCAGCTTAACCATATTTTTATGCCATTCGTGTCCGGCGCGAATTTGTGCCATGCAGCCATCAACAGACAAACCGTTTACATCCGGCAGGTTTAAAATTGAAGTCGTGGGGACGGCTGGCGGTGTATTCGTATTATTGTCGTTGTTTGCGGAAGTCTGCGGAAGCTGCGGAAGTACAATCCCTGTAAGGCTTTGCGCGGGAATATCCGGACGATGTTTAAGTTCGGCTTCCGTTACTTCCGCAATGCGACCGTCTTTGACAGGCCAGGCTATAGATCCACCAAGCCTCATAACCCGTGAGGGGTTCACTACTGTTTCATCACCACTCAGCGCTACGGCCAGATGTTTGTTAAGAGCACGCGCTTTTTCAGGATCATTCTCCGGCTCATCTAATCGCCACCATAACTGTGCCCTGACATGAGGATGCTGGCCTGTGATCACAACCAAGGTCGGACCGATCGCGCCATAAATCTCACTGGCTTTATAGGCCGCATCAGCACTGTCCAGATCCACATACGCTGCCGTTAATGCCTGAAAGGATTCATCGTTGGTGCGCTTATTATCAGGCAGACCTGTTTTACGTAGAGCCGCACCTACATAAATATTGCTGCCCTCCATATTCTTCTCAGCAGCAAAATCCGGTATTTCGCCAAAATCAGTGATGTCAAATAATCTAGCTTTTGATAAAGCATGGTTGTTTTGCGGATCCGTCCAAGCCAGCTCAATCATTCCATCCGCATGCGTTTCTCCAAACAGATGCGTAAGCTGCAACAGCATTGCCTCTTTGTTTGGCGCTATGTCGGACGGCGTTGTATTCATAAAATTCAGCTTTCAAAAAGGGCGGCTGCCCGGCGTGATGCCGGACAACCAAGTTGCAGGGAGGTTTAGAAGACAGGTTTGTTGAGGTTGCCACTGTCCTGCTGAGGAGGTGCCGATTGAGTAGAATTATCTGTTTGCGGCGGTTGGACTGAAGTGGCAGCCTGAGAAGGTGGTGCGGCAGGAGCACTTGCCCCAAAGCCAGAAGACTGATTGCTGGGCTGAGCGGCTGGAGCCGATTGTGCAAAACCAGATTGTGAAGCAGCGAATTGCTGTTGCCCCTGGTTATTATCATCCGCATTGCCGAGCTGCTCATCGAATGCTGAAGGACGATCTACCCAATCAACAATCTGGAAGCTCGGAATATTGGTCCGCCCACCCTTTCTGCCGATTTGAGTAGGCGTTGCACCGACATATTGAATAAGCGGGACTTTGCCTGGATTTTGTGCTGCACCTTGCTCATACTGTGCATAAAGCCCTTTGATACCTTCAACTGCGCCAACACCAGTCGTGGCAAATTCACGGACTTGGAATGGCGCATATTCTTGAGGGAACATAACCAGGACATGGAATCCTTTCTTCCATTCACGGCCATCATTGGGTTTGGGTACTTGCTGCTCTAATGAAGGATCCCAGACCCATTCAGGAGCCTGATCTTCTTGGAAGCATCCCCAGCCGGTTTTGATTTTGCCAAAATCAAAAAGGCATTGAGGAAGCTGTATTGTTTGCATCCCTTCATCTGTAGAGAGCATCCAACTGGCAGTTCCGGCCATATATCTTATGTGAGGCACGGCATTCGCAGAGCGTTCGAGGTTATGGAGTGGCATTGTTAGTTTTCCTTTCTTGAGTTCACGTTGTTTAAAAACCCCATAGCTCTCTGGCGGCACCTGCCGTCAAAGAGTCCCAGCGAAAGTTGGAGTAGTCTGGAATGGTGAGCTGGCTGAGTTCTTGCCAGTCGCTGGAAAGGGATAAAAAGCGTTGCAGGCAATGTGCGATGCCTATCGCTGTGTGGATGGCATAAGCGGCAGCTTCCGGAGTTAATTCCAGAACGTCCGCCTTGGCTTTTGTCACATATGCAAATCGCTGCGCCCGGTTGCCGGAAGCCTTCCAATAAACGGCGCCTTGGAGTTGATGGTCAAACGACATGTCGGATGGCATGCGCCCTGTGGTTTTTAGGTCAATGTCCAGGCCATGTTGATCAAATGAAAAATCCTTAAAGCCGATGAGCGGCACTGGAATGCCATCCAAATACACTTCGATCCGGTGCTGTTTTCCATTCTCTGATTTTGTGGGGATGCCATAGGGGCGCAGCGTGTGAAGAGCATTCCGCACCATGCCGTTCCATGCCTGTTTACGGCCTTCCGCCGGGCGGCCTACAATCTCTTGTAATTTGTTGTCACGATCATCCTGATCAAAACCGAGAGCCGTTTTCTTTAGATATTCATCTTTTGCAAACTGAATGATCTCTTCTTCATCCATGTCCGGATGATCGAGGCCACGCGCAACGGCTTCCTCGACAGCAATGCCAGCCAGCATATTAACGCTTTGCTGGCCTTTGACTTTGCCGAGGTAGCGAACGATCCAGAGCGGAAAGTTATCGCGTGCAAGGTTTAAGCTGGAGGCAGAGAGGTGTTCAATCCCGTGTTTTTGAAAAGGGTTCATCGCAAGCCTCACTTCTTCGCAGTGTTTTTGCGGCTTGCTTTTTGGCGCTTAATGCCATTGAGCCATGTCTTGAGTTTTCGGGCTTTTTGGTAGGTCTCTTCTGTTCTGGCAATCAGATCATCAAGGTCTTGGTCAGATAAAGCCAGTAATTCGCCAACAGTGGTTTTATAAAGATCGTCAAGATCGAGGGTGCGTTTCTCAGTCGTCATTTCGCTGGTCTCCTTTATGCGTGTTATGGAGATCAGCTTGGATTAATGAGGGTGGTGACCGCCTGGTGACGGGTTAGTGCTCAGTTCGTGACGAGTTGGTGATTGGAAGGAAAAATTTAGAAAGGCCAGTCTTTGATCTTAAAGAAACAATCCGCTTCTTTATTATACAATCCTAGATCCATCCTCATAAGTGACCATTCCAATTTTGTTTTTTTAGGAACTGATATTTTACAATCTTCATAAAGTTTTTGGATCCACTTATCGTCATTAAGTTTTGGATCTAACTGATAAATTGCCTCTGCATATTTATTTTTAATATCATGCACAAACAAAGGGTGCCCTGATGTAGTGATCGGATTTGAAACGTAGACAGTGCCTGGAGCCATGCCTTGCGTAACATGCCTTTCATGTATTTTCCACATTCTTGCCCTCTCTGCAGAAAGGTCTTCATTGTCTGTAAAATCAAAAACACTGTGGTCAAAAATTGCAACTGCATGAAAAGTGTCCCTCGTGACAAAAGCAAACAAAACGTCATTGGTTCTCGCGGCCATTCCATCGCTTTCAATTGATTGACCCAAATGGAAATGGTGAAAACCTTTAGTATTAAGAAGAAAATCTTTGTCATCCCATCGGTCGGCATCACCACTTTTAACACGATTAATAGGCGTGTAACCTCTGCTGACAGTTTTAGAAAGATAAGGGGCAAGATCTTCACCGGCTTTTACTTTCTGGAGAAAATTTTGAATATCTCCTGACAAACTTTGCCAACGGTGGTCAGACACAACTTCTGCACCAATTATTGTGTCTCTTGGGCGCGGCGGTGGTTTACGAAGAGCCCAATGAATATAATTAAACAATAAAGCATTAAGGGATTGAGATTCCAATTCTTGCTTTACTTCCCGGGTATTGGGGAAAAACGGCAGATCTTTAATAATCTCCGCTTTAAATTTTTGTATTCTCTTGGATTCTGTATTCTTCATATTGTTGTTCCTTAGCTGTATCCTAACTTGTCAGTCGATGGATAATATTTGTTACCACGCCCCAGATATGCAGGCGGTTTTTGCCGTTCAGCTTTATCGAATCGTATTTTTTGTTTTCGGGTTTCAGGTAAACATCATCGCCTTTGATCTGCAGGCGTTTGACAGTTAGATTGTCATCCACGCCAGCAATAACGATGTGGCCATGTTGTGGTTCAATTGATCGATCAACGATGAGAATGTCGCCAGATTTTATATTGGCACCGACCATTGAGTCGCCTTCTGCTATGACCATAAAAGTATGATCCGTATCTCTGATCAAAAAATCATTGAGATCAATAAAGTCCTCGACATGGTCTTCCAAAAATGACGGCGAGCCAGCCGGAACACCTGACATGTACAATGGTATGCGTGTTGACTTCACTCTCTTTAGACGCACAAATTCCTTCACATCTTTGATCAGACTCTCTGGAATCCGCATCGCCCTTGTAGGCTCTCCGTATTTTCCGGTACCTGCTTTACGGCCAGCACCTTCTCTTTTTCCACCGTGATTGCTCATGAATTTTCCTTGAGGTTGTATTCAGATTGACTCAATTTATTTGATTGTGGTACAAAAATCAAGTTGGTTGCGTTGCCGATTCCGTAACTGATATCAGAACATTATGAGCAGGAAGAAAGGAGCTGGAGCCATGGGGAGCTTGCCAGAAAGGGTTTTTTATTCTCTACACGATTTACAAAATGACTGGCAGGTTACGCTTATGGATATCAAACAATGGCTAACCCATGGCCATTTAACTGCTGTCGTATGGTTACCGCTCATTAGCGTTTATGAAATACAAGAGGTCAAAGAAGGCTCTCGTATTCTCTTGACGAAACAGCTCAGGCATTGGGATGGATACACCATTCTCTATCCGCATCACTGCCGGACCCTTATAAAAACCGGAAAGATATATTTACGAGATTTCATTTGCCCGCAAAACAATGCCAAGCTGTCACTTCCTGATACAGCGCAGAGCATGCGTTTTATGATCGATGATCTGGTGGTATTGAATGAGGAGCGCAAACGGTTTGAAGAACGGTACCGAATTCAAGAACAGTCAATCTGCAGCGTCAAAATTTTAGGACGGGTTGGGAAGCCCCAACCGCGTATCTCCCCAGAACATTTTGACCCGACATTCAAAAGGGTCTTTTTTAACGGACAGAAATATAGCTTCGGAGATATGCAGGCCGATGTGATCCGCCAATTATATGAGGCCGCGATGGACGGATCCCCGTGGCAAAATGGCAAACAGCTACTTGCTAAAGCTGGCTCCCAAAGTTTTACGCTCTCCAATATTTTTAAGCGCAATCCTCTCTGGCGACACCTGATCGTATCCGATGGCCGTGGGATGTACCGCCTGAGTGAGAGCTTTATAAAAGCGATAGATCACCAACCGATCACCACATAATCACCAAGCAAACACCAAGCGGTCACGCACCGTGCTGCTTCATCATGGTGGGCATCAAACATAACGAAGATGCCAGCATGACCAGCAACACACCACCACATTTAATGACTATTCAAGAACGCCGCGATGAAATCGGATCCATATTCCGCACTGCATGCCATAGACTCAAAAAACAATGCGAAAACAGCACTTTATCTGAATATTTAACTGGACTAAATGCCCCAGCAGAGCGTTCATGGGAACCAAAGAAAAATGGAGAAAACCCATGAGCATCAACGCTTTGAAAGAAATTTCAGCTTTGCCTGCGCTGGAGCGCGAAGAGCTAAAACAGATCTGGAAGGATATGTTTGGTACATCACCGGGCAAAAATTCCAAGGACTTTATGATCCGCAAAATTGCATGGCGCATGCAGGAAATTCAATATGGCGGTCTGTCCCAAGCCACCAAAGACAAAATAAAGAAACTACAAAAAGTACCTAAGAATAATAAGAAGCGTAAGGATGGTATGCCGCCGCCTGGCACCATGCTGTGCCGTGAATTTGGCGGACAAGAACACCGTGTCATGATTTTAGCAGACGGGTTCGAATATCGTGGCTGCAAATATAAAAGCCTATCAAAAATCGCCACGCTAATTTCTGGCACCAATTGGTCTGGGCCACGATTTTTTGGATTAAAGGATTAACGCATGACGGAACAAACGATAAAACGCTGCGCCATCTACACACGAAAATCGACCGAGGAAGGACTGGATAAAGAGTTCAACTCGCTGGAGGCTCAACGCGAGTCTGGGGAGATCAAAATCCTGTCACAAAAACATGCGGGCTGGGAATTGATCCCCGATCATTATGACGATGGCGGCATTTCTGGCGGGACAATGGAACGGCCTGCTTTGCAAAGATTGCTCGAAGATATTGAAGCTGGAAAAGTCGATGTCGTGGTGGTTTATAAGATCGACCGTCTCTCACGCTCTATGTTTGATTTCCTTGGCATGATCAAATTTTTCGATGAGCATAACGTCTCTTTCGTATCGGTCACGCAAGACCTCAATACTGACACAGCGATGGGTCGACTGGTGCTTAATGTCCTGCAATCCTTTGCACAGTTTGAGCGTGAAATTGCTTCCGAGCGGATCAAAGACAAGATCGCGCTCTCTAAAAAGAAAGGCATGTGGATGGGCGGCACAGTCCCCATTGGTTATGACGCTATTGAGGGGAAGCTGGAAGTGAATGAAGATGAGGCTAAAATCGTGCAGCTGATTTTCAGCCAATTCATTGAAACTGCATCCGCCACTGCCGTTGTCAAACACCTCAAAGAAAAAGGCTACAAAACAAAAGGCCGCACATCACGGCGTGGCAAGCATTATCCGCCGAAGAACTTCTCTAAATCTGCTCTGTATCAGATCCTGAATAACAAAACCTATATCGGCAAAATTGAGCATAAAGAAAAGAATGAAGTCTATGACGGGCTACATGCACCTATCATCGATATGAAACTTTGGAACCGCGCACAGGAAATCCTGAAAACCAATCTTGTGGATCGCCGCCGCATCACCAGTGACGACCGACCATATTTGCTCAAGGGCATATTAGAGGATCCGGACGGTTATTCGATGACACCGACATTTACGCGAAAGAAAAACAACAAAATTTATCGATATTACGTCAGCACACAGGCCACAAAACACGGTTACGCCTCATGCCCACTGAAAACAATTTCTGCACCAATATTAGAAGAAGTGATTTTGGGATATGTGCGCCGGATTTTAACCAATACAGAATGGCTGAATCATATCACCAAAGACGGTGACAATATTTCGCTGCCCGACATCAAAGCCATGATGCAGAATTTTGATGCCATGTGGCCGCAACTATTCCCAGCAGAGCAAGCACGCATTGTTCAGCTCCTGATCCATAAAGTCACAGTGTTTCCAGGCAAACTGGTGATCACTTTTCATCCGCCTGGTCTCGCATCGGTGCTACAGGATTTATTGCCAGAGCTGACTTTCAAGGACAATGAAGAGCCAGACATGCACAAACCCATGGTGCTGGAAATTCCTGTGAATTTCAAAAAGCGTCACCGCCGTAAAATGATCACGGCGCCTGATGGAAAGGATCTGATTTCTAATGAGAATACAAATTTTGATGAAACACTGATCAAAGCCGTCACGCGCGCCCATAAATGGCAGAATATGATCGATAACGGCAAAGCCAGATCCATCCGCGATGTTGCCGAGCGTGAAGGCATCCCCAGCGGTTACGCCTGTAAAATCATTCGCCTGACTGAACTCGCGCCCGACATCACCACCGCTATCATCAATGGTCGCCAGCCGCAATCATTGCAGCTAGCAAACATGATGAATGACTTTCCCATACTCTGGGCAGAACAACGTCAGTATTTTGGGTTTTAGTGCCTACTATACCTGTATAACTATTATGGAATCGTGCCAGCTTCATTGAAGGAAAAGCCGAATTGAAATATAATTACAGTGATTCGTAAGCATTGATAATTATTTAGGAGATGGTTTTGACAGACAAACCAGTTCCATTTCGGGTTTTATGTTTGGATGGCGGCGGGATGCGCGGCCTGTATACGGCTGTGTTGCTACACACCTTATGTTTTCGTTTTAATAGCAATCAAGAAAAAGACATAGGATCGGCTTTTGATTTAATTGTAGGGACGAGTACAGGCGGCATTCTCGCAACTGCGTTGGCTTATGGTGTTCCAACTTCTGAAATCATTCGTTTCTACAACGAACAAGGCTCCCAAATTTTTCCGAACCCACTTCCAAATGAGAACGAAGGCTTTTTATCCTTTTTAGGGTGGACAGGAAGAAGAACAGTAGCAGCGCCCAAAGGGCACGAGGCTCTAAAAAATGCTTTGTACAGTGTATTTAAAGACACATCTGTAAAAGAGCTTTATGAAAGACGGAAAATAGGTTTATGCATCCCCACAGTTAGGATGGAGAACAGAAAGGCCTGGGTTTTCAAAACGCCCCATAACCCTGGAAAGAATAGAGATGACAACTACAAACTTGTAGATGTTTGCTTGGCTACATCGGCTGCGCCCCTTTTGCTTCCGCTTGTTGCGATAAATAGCCCTGATATACCCGGTAAATATGATGTTTTTACTGATGGAGGGTTATGGATGAACAACCCTGTTTTAGCAGGATTAATAGAAGCGCTGCACATGACCAGTGAAGATCAAGAAATTGAGATAATAAGCGTTGGAACAGCTTCGCCACCAACGGGAAGAACAATAGATAAAGATGCTCTAAATTGGGGGCTTCTTCCAGATGCATGGAAGGGCGGAATTGGGATAGCGGAAACGGCTATGGATGCACAATCTTTTGCGGCAGAGAAAATGGCAGAACAGTTACTGCCTCATTTAGCACGCAAAAATGTGTCTGTTTTAAGATTGCCACACACCCCCCCATCTTCAGAACAAGCTAAACATGTCGGCATAGATAAAAGCTATGATCTGGCAACAAAGGCTATGAGCGACATGGGGCGTTCAGATGCGGAAGAAATACATAGCAAAAGCATGCGAAGTAACCCGGGTGAGTTTGAAGTTTTGAAAAATATTTTTACGATCATGAACGATTTTAAGAATTGGAATCAGGAGGCTGCTTAGTGAACCCGTTACTGGTGCAAGCTGTCTTAAAGGGAGCTGTTTGGGGTATAGGCTTGGGGTCTGTACTGTCATGGATATTAAAGGAGAAAGAGATGTTGGATTGCTCTAAAGAAATTACAAACTTTTATAACCGCGAGGTTGCTCTACCCGAAAAAATGAAATCGGAAATGCGTGAGCGAAGAAACACAAACCGAGAGCGCCTAAAAAGCGGTCTTGATGAAGATGATCCAACACCTATCGGCATGTGGTCACAGGGATCATACGCTATGCACACAATGATTCAGGCCGAGAATAACGATTTTGATATTGATGACGGGGTGTATTTCAAAAAGGAAGATTTGACCGATGCTTACGGTATTGAAAAAGGCCCTTATGAAGCCAAAGAAATGGTACGGGATGCTGTTAATCATCATGCGCTTGATAATGAAATCAAAGATAACTGCGTACGCGTAAAATACGCTAAAGGCTACCATATAGATATTCCCGTATACCGAACTGTAAATTATGGCGAAGATAACGAATATTATGAGCTGGCATCAGCGGATGGATGGAGAAAGTCTGATCCACGCGCAGTAACACTATGGTTCAATGGCACTGTCAGTGAACAAAGCCCTGACACAACCAATGGTCAGCAGATGCGCCGCATCGTCAGGCTTTTAAAAGATATGGTTAAAACAAATTCGAGCGCCAATGAAGAAACTCCCAGCGGCTTCCTGATTTCAAAATTGGTTTCAGAAGAATATGAAGCGCATGAAGGGCGAGATGACGAAGCACTATACTACACAATGAAGAATATAAGAGACAGGCTATATGACAGCCTAGAGGTCGAACATCCGGTCGTAGATGAGATGTTGACGACAGGAGCTTACGATCCTGCTGCGACTGCCTTCAAGGCACAGCTCAATACAGCTCTTCATAAACTGGACATTATTTTTGGCACCGAGGACGCTGATGAAGCCTTGGAGGCGTGGGGTGAAGTGTTTCAAGAGCAGGACTTTTTCACTGACCAAGCTGCAGTACGTGCACAAAAACATGAGACTAATGATATCCATGCAAATGACGACTCTTCATCCGGCCCCAGTATATGGGTTAAATCTAATGAAGATGTTTCGCCCGTAGATAAAAGGGGTGGCGGAAGAAATGCCTGATGATGAAGTGAGGAATAACTTCCTCTCTGAAAAACATCAGCAAGGCATTGAAAGACTTGAGTGCTACTTGGTTAAGGAATGCTCAAAAAAACCGATCCGATTAAATGAGAGGCAGCTTAAAAAATATAAAACGCGCGGAGCCACGGCAGGATGGGCAATTCAGCCCCCTGACATTGCTCAGCGCATTATTATTTTTGTAGACAGCAGATATCCGTTTTCCATACCCAAAACGGCGGTAGATCCAGCGCCAGCCCCTCTCACATACCCGCATATTGAAAAAGACGGATATCTATGCATAGCCGAAGTGGCCGTTCCCAAGGACGAGGAAGCGTTGGAGGCTGTAGCCCAAGAAATCATTGCGGAATCTGTCGAGTTAATAAAAAAATGCATATCTGGGGAAAATCAAAAAGACTTCCAAGATGAAATTCTTTCGTACTGGGATCGGGCCAAAAGCGAAAACACGCCTAAATGTTACTCCTTGTTAGACCTAGATAAAGATAGGACCGCAAGAAAAGTGACAGTGTGGAGAGGGGTTGAAGGTAAGACCATTAACTTTATCGCTGACTCAGCGGATCAGGGAGAGCAATGGCTCAATCAGAAGCTGGGGAGCAAGCACAAAAAACAGGGCCATGCAGACGCGCTATTTGCATGGTCAGATAAAATCTTAACACCACAGGAATATCCTCAGAACAATCAGGAAGTATGTGCTCTTTTGCGTAGCCATTGCTGCAGTGAAGCCTTGGGTATCTATCAAGAACTGGCAGGAAAAACACCTGAAAAAATTGATGTGATAATCGGGTTTGAAACGGATGCTGGAAAGGCGCTAGTTGGTATTGTTCTTGACAGACCGAGAGCTTCATCATCATATCGAATGACATCTCGTCAGGAGCTAACAAAAGGTTTTAGAGCTGGAAAAGTTAACCCTGTTGTTGCTGGCAATCGTTATGCAAGCGCAAATGCCATATCACAACGCCTGAATATCCAACGCGTAGATCCCTCATGGGCGCTATCCAGAGACTCTGATAAGCGTATTAAATCGCTAAAAGAAAAAACAGTGACTATGGTCGGCTGTGGTTCCATCGGGTCAGAAATCGCGCGTATGTTAGCACAAAATGGGATCTGCACGTTCAACCTCATAGATCCAGACACAATGGATTGGGAAAACATTGGACGGCATGCCCTAGGCGCAGATTCTATTGATATTAAGGGTGCAGAGGAAAAAACAAGCATACTCGCGGAAACGCTAAAATCACAATTTCCGCATATTAAAATCCGCTCTATACATTCTGAAAAATGGGAAAATGCTCTAAGCGCAGATCCTCAAGCATTTCATGGAAGCGATCTTATCATTATGGCCACTGGAGATTGGCCAGCAGAAAACGCCATGAACAAATACATGCTCGCACAAGAAGTCTTTCCACCTATCTTGTATGGGTGGGCAGAGGCCTACGCCGCAGCAGGACATTCTTTCGCCGTGTTGAAAAACGGAGGCTGCTTTAACTGTGCCTTTGACGACACCGCCTTCAAATTCAAGCTAACTCATTTTGAGAATGAGCAGCAGCCTTTGCCAACATGTGGTGGAATGTTTCAACCATTCAGAAGCATAGAGCTGGCTCCGATCAATTCAATAATTGCGGCGCATGCCATTGATATTTTGATAGAAAAGTTGAAGAAATCCGAAATCAGATCATGGGTAGGAGCACAAGATGTTCTTGCTGACAATAAAGGTAAATGGACAGAGATTGCCAGCCAAAAAATTAAATCGCGGGGCGCATCATCGGGGCAATTTCTTATGAGGCTAGATTTTGATAAAATCCCAACATGCAAAGCCTGCGGGCATAAGGAAACAGCATGCAATTTACAAACAACGCAGACATCAGAATTACCTTCGAAAATGAAGTCTTAGAACTTTTTGAACAACACAAGCAGTTATCAGAAAAAAGCTTGGAGGCTGGTGGACAGCTTTTTGCGCGTTTCAATGAGAAAGAAGTTGTCATTTCGAAAGCTACAGGTCTACGAAATGGCGATAAGAGAGGACGTTTTCTTTTTTGGCCAAACCGAAAGAAAGAACAAAATGAAATAAAAGAGCTTTTTGGAGAAGGTTATCACTATGTTGGAGATTGGCACAGTCATCCAGAAAGCATCCCAACACCATCAAAAATTGACTTGGAAAGTATGGCAGAGTGCTACAGCCAATCTAAGCATGATTTGAAATACTTCATTATGGTTATAGTTGGCACAGATAATTTTCCAAATGGTATGCATGTCTCTGCGCATAATTCAGATCAAATAATTAAGCTAAATTTTCTGCATGTTCATGAAGTCAATGTCTCGTAGTTGTCTTAAAATCGGTGTTGGTAGCCATGCTGAACAAGAACTTGGATTTTTAAGATGGCTGAAAGCATAGAGCCAACAGGGCTTTTGATTGCTCTGTTTTTTTAAGCAAAGGTAGCGGTGTTTTGAGACAAATGGCTGTTTTGAGACAATTTCGCCGTAGATATCGGCTATAAACACACCCAAAAGAGAGCGGTCACACATGCCAAAACCCCACTGATTGTGGGCTTCACGGCGTTAATCTAAAAGTCTGGAAAAGGTTCGAAAGTATGAAAATGGCTGGGGTGGCAGGATTCGAACCTGCGCATGGCGATACCAAAAACCGCTGCCTTACCGCTTGGCTACACCCCAGCATTGAGGAAGAATTAGGAAAATACACAAGCGATATATAAATTTCAAGCACTAAAAGCAATTTTTATAGAATCTATTTTCTGTGCGCAGGGCGGCCTTTTTCAAATTATAAATTGGCTCAGCGATAAGCTATGAGATATGCCGATATACTTTGTGCTGGGCTAATCATGATGGATGCTGTAGCGGGCCTATGAATGCGAGACTTTTAAGAGGGGGCGATAGTGCAAAACTTAGTGACTAGAAATGGTGGAGGGGGAGAGATTCGAACTCCCGTACGCATACGCGGGCTGATTTACAGTCAGCTGCCATTAACCACTCGGCCACCCCTCCACTTTGTAGGATGCGTGATTAAGAGCCATACAAAAAATCATTACGCATAAAATGTCAAGTGTGATATGGCTTATGCCATGAGAAAATTCAAAAAACATTCAGGCAATCCAAAGCCCAAACAAGGCGGCCAAAAACCAAAAGCCCAGAATATGCCTAAGCTAGAGGCAAATTTATGGGGGTGGCATGCCGTAACGGAGGCATGGCTTAATCCAGCACGTAATATTCATGCCGCTTATGTCAGTGAGAAATCAGTCGAGCGTTTTCAGCCGCTTTTTGAGCAAGCCAGATCACAAGGCCTGAAGCGCCCTGCGCCCCAGATCGTGCCGATGGCCGCGCTCGATCAATCGATCAAGGGCGACCCTGTTCATCAGGGTGTTGCTTTGAATAGTGCATCATTGCCAGAGCGTGACATTCAGGACATTATTATCTCGCTCGATCAGGCAGGTAAAAGCAGCGCGTTATTTGTGATGCTCGATCAAGTCACCGATCCGCATAATGTTGGAGCGATTTTGCGTTCAGCAGCGGCTTTTGGCGCAGATGCGCTTATCGTTCAAAAGAAACATAGTCCCGCTATGGAAGGCATTTTGGCCAAGACAGCTTGTGGTGGGCTGGAGCACGTGCCGATTATCGAAGTTACCAATCTCTCTCGCGCAATTGAAGAATGCCAGGAATCCGGCTTTTTCGCGGTCGGGCTGGACGAGCGCGGAGAGCCCAACTTTGACGCAACCCGTCAGCATGAACGCAAAGTTCTGGTTCTTGGTGCAGAGGGGCCGGGTCTGCGCCCTCTGGTCGCCAAGCATTGCGATCATTTGGTCGCACTCCCGACTAAGCCGCCTATTGCCAGCCTCAATGTTTCAAACGCCGCCGCTATTGCGCTCTATGCGTTGAAATAGAACGTTGCCTAGAAACGCATTGTAAGAGCAATCATTGGCTTGGTTGTCAGATGCGGGTTATGGTTGCCAAATTGTTCACGCAATGCGATCAGTTTCTTCGTGTCACGGCCTGCACTCCAAAGTTGATAGTCAAGTGCGGGGAGTGTGAGATCGGGTCTTATTTCCAGAATTTTATCGGCGGCCAGAATGGACGCTGCACGAATAGCGTTAACTCTTTGGCTATCTTTGTTAAAGATTGTTGAGCTTTCCAGCGCTTCAACTAAGGCTGGGGAAAAAGTCAGAATGCCGATATTATGCAGCGTTTGTGCAACTCTGAAGTCAGCAGCAAGAGCGATATCCGGACGTGTACCACCTTCGCCATCGGTCAATAGGGTGTCGAGTAATATAGAGACAAGAAAAGCCTTTTTAAGGAACGGATCTTCGCCAAAGCCTAGGGGATAAAGCGCGGTTAGCTCCAGACAGTCTTCGTAATCAAACCTGCTTTTGTATTCAACGGCGCGGCGGAATAAAGTTTTAAGCTTGGCTGTCTTTTGGGGGTCGAATATTTCGGCTAAAATGCGCAGTCTAAGGTCGGCATAGGGTTTGCCCTTCATAGCGTTGATGAGGGCGGGGCTATAAAGGTTGCGGGCGTGCGCATCGGGCAATAAAGAATGCATACGAAGCTCGGCAAAGAAAGATTCCATGGCCTTTGACCCGGATCCGTCTATTGCCCAGTGGCGAAGTTGTCCCTCTTTCAGATCGTAACTGCCGCAATCATTTGAGGTATTTACAACCATGTCAAAGATGTCTGGCCACAACTTGTTAAACGGCTGCGTATTTATACCCCTTGTACAGGCTGCCGCGCGCTCACTCTTTTCAAGTGAACTGGCAAAACGCTCCATGGTGTCAGTGTCAATAGATACATCATCACAAAGGTCTAAATGCGTTTGGCAAAAACCGAGGAAATCCTGTTTTGTTTTAGGGTGTGTGGGCATAAGGCCTTATGGCAAAATCCAGCCCGTTGCGTCAACAATATTATACGGCACTGAGCATTCGCCTAGAGGTTTAGGCGTTTTCTAAACTCAGGTGGAAGCTGTTCTAACAAGCTTGGATCACCATTTATTTCGGTTTTACTGGTTGTTTTCCTCGTAAAGTAAGAAAATGTAAAAGCCCCTTGAGTAAGTGTGACATTATCTGCGCCGAGTTCTTTTACATCTTCAGCGGCTTTTTTAATGAGTTCTATCCACTCGCGCGCGCCTTTGCTGATAGAGAACATGGCGGGTGTGGCCAGAAACATAGTAAATGCGGGAGCGTCTAAGATGAGGAAAAAGCCTAGTCCGATGCTCATCATTGCAGCGCTGACGCCGAGCGCGGTTTTTAGGGGATTGCGAAAAACGGTCTGCATAAATGAGGATTTAGCGAGGCCTTTATATTTTAAAACCCCTGCCTGTTCGAGGTAAATGACTCTTTCTTTATGTGACATAATATCCCTTTTGTATATTTTTAATATTCATAATGCATACAATGCTTTTATGTCAAGAAAAATTATAATCTCTCTCTCTTGTTCTGTTTTCATGCGCTGTCTAAGATGGCCGCATGAGTGATAATGATAAAAAGACGTTATATCTGGTTGATGGGTCGGGTTTTATTTTCCGTGCCTATCATGCCTTGCCCCTAATGAACCGTCCGAGTGATGGCACGCCAGTTAATGCTGTGCTTGGTTTCGTGAATATGTTTGTCAAGCTTTTGGCGGATATGAATGCTGAGTATATGGCTGTAATTTTTGATGCTGCTCGTAAAAATTTTCGTAATGATATTTATGCGGATTATAAGGCGAATCGTGACGCGCCACCCGAAGATCTGGTTCCGCAATTCTCACTTATTCGTGAAGCGACCGAGGCTTTTGATCTGCCTTGCCTGGAACTTGAGGGCTATGAAGCCGATGATTTGATCGCCACATATGCCAAGCAGGCGCGTGAGCAAGGCTGGAAGGTTGTCATTGTCTCTTCTGATAAAGACCTGATGCAGCTCATTAACGATGATGTCGTGATGTTTGACCCGATGAAGGGTGGTTATATGGGCGAAGAGGAGACAATCAAAAAGTTCGGTGTACGTCCTGAAAAAGTCGTGGACGTACAGGCCTTGGCAGGAGACTCAATTGATAATGTCCCGGGTGTACCCGGGATCGGTGTAAAGACAGCCGCGCAACTGATCGAGGAATATGGGGATCTTGAAACATTGCTTGACCGCGCAGAAGAAATTAAGCAACCCAAGCGCCGTGAAACCCTGATCGAGAATGCGGAGGCCGCAAGGATTTCAAAGCAGCTGGTCAGGCTTGATACAGAAGTGGATGTGCCTTGTGCGATTGACGACCTGAAGGCGCATGACCCGAATACACCGAAACTTGTTCAGTTCTTAAAGGATCAGGGCTTTAAATCTGTCATTGCCCGTCTTGGCAAAACAGAAGATTTGCCAGATGAGGCCGAAGATATGCCCCAATCTGCGCCGATTCAGGGGTTCCCCAAAATAGCCGAGAACACATACACCCTGATTACAACAGAGGAAACGCTTGCTTCCTGGGTCGACAAGATCAAGCAGGCGGGGCTGGTTGCAATTGATACGGAAACGACAGGTTTGACACCAGCCAAATCCGAGCTGGTGGGGATTGCTTTAGCCGTGAAACCGGGAGAGGCCGCCTATATTCCTTTGCGTCATGGTGGTGGAGGCGATCTGTTCTCTGATGGGGCAGATAAGCCCGAACAATTGGATGTCAGAACGGTTATTGAGATGCTAAAAGAGACGCTCGAGGATCCGGCGATTCTCAAGATCGGGCATAATCTCAAATATGATTTCCAGTTTTTGGCGGCCGAAGGTGTACGCCTCTCGCCGGTGGATGACACAATGTTGATGTCTTATGTTCTGGACGGCAATTCACGGCGCCATAAAATGGATTCTCTTTCAGAGGATTATCTGGGGCATACGCCGATCCCTTTCGAAGAGGTGGCGGGTAAGGGCAAGTTGCAAATCACCTTTGATAAAGTTCCTCTGGATAAGGCGCTGGACTATGCGGCAGAAGATGCAGATGTGACATTGCGCCTCTGGCATATCCTCAAGCCACGACTGGCCGAAGAGAAAATGGCCTCTGTTTATGAGAAGATCGAACGCCCCCTTATCCCTGTGATTGCGGATATGGAGTGGACGGGTATCAAGCTTGATACATCGAGGTTGAAACAGCTTTCTCAGGAATTCGCCCAATCCATGGCTGAGCTTGAGACCGAGATTTATAAGCTGGCGGGCACGGAATTTAATGTCGGCTCACCAAAGCAAATCGGCGAGATCTTGTACGATAACTTACAGCTTGAAGGCGCAAAAAAGACCAAGAGCGGGCAATATGCAACCGATGCAAGTACTCTGGAAAAGCTGGCGGTAGAGGGCCATGAGATCGTCCAAAAGATTTTAGAGTGGCGGCAGCTATCGAAACTGAGATCGACTTATACGGAATCGCTTCTGAATGAGATAAACAGAAAGACAGGACGCGTACATACATCTTTTTCCATGGCGGGAACGTCCACCGGCCGTTTGGCATCGTCTGACCCGAATTTGCAAAACATCCCCATCCGCACAGAAGAAGGGCGAAAAATTCGCGAGGCCTTTATTGCCGATGAAGGGTGTATGCTTCTCTCGGTTGATTATTCACAAGTTGAATTAAGGCTGGCAGCTCATATGGCGGAGATAGAAGCGCTTCAAAAAGCTTTTAAAGAGGATCAGGATATTCATGCGCTTACGGCATCAGAAGTGTTCGGTGTGCCTTTGGCCGAGATGGACTCAGAAACCCGCCGCAAGGCGAAGGCTATTAATTTCGGAATTTTATACGGGATTTCCGCCTGGGGCCTGGCGCGCAATCTGGATATTGAGCCTAAGGAAGCGGATAATTACATCAAGGCTTACTTCAAGCGCTTTCCAGAGCTGTCACAGTATATGGAGGCTAAGAAGGAAGAGGCGCGTATGCATGGCTATGTGCGTACGCTATTTGGCCGTAAATGTTTTATGGACGGTATTAAGGATAAAAACGGCCAGCGCCGCTCCTTTGCCGAGCGTGCCGCTATCAATGCTCCTGTTCAGGGGACGGCCGCAGATTTAATAAAACGAGCCATGGGTAAAATGCCCGCTGCTTTGAAAGATGCGGGCTTGTCGGCGCGTATGCTGTTACAGGTACATGATGAGCTGATTTTCGAAGTTCCGGAGCCCGAGCTTGATAAAACACGTGATCTGGTGATTGAGGTTATGGAATCTGCGGCTGCGTATTCTGTGCCGCTTACTGCCGATGCAGGGGTAGGAAAAAGCTGGGCCGAGGCGTATTAAGTGGCGCATTAAAGAAAGATATGGGATATGGCTAAGCGCGGAAATGTATTGTTCTTAATCTTGCTTGCTGTGGCTTTGTTCGCGGCCCTTTCCTATGCCGTGACGCAAAGCTCGCGCTCTGGCGGGAACAATATTAGTGATGAGCAGGCTCGATTAATTGCAGCACAACTTATCCAGCACAGCGATGTTATAAAAAGAACAGTTGAACGGCTTAGGTTGATCAATCAATGCAATGTATCACAGATAAGCTTTAACTATGATACAAACAAAGATGGATCAATTGATGCAAGCGATGTTTACTATAATGCAAATAGTCCGTCCGATAAGCGCTGTCATGTTTTTGATCCAGCAGGAGGGAATATTTCCAGTGCCTATTTTGTGGAGCAAGTGAATAGCGAGTCATTTTCCAGTGCTTCTCGTGATTATTTTATTCGATCCACTCGTGTTGTAAATGTTGGTACCACAGCCGCCAATAATTCTGCTGTTGAATTGATACATATCGTCACTGACCTGCCGCAAAATGTTTGTATTGAGCTGAATAACAAGCTCGATGTTGAAAATCCTGCCGGTATACCGCCAGAGGATTCGAATATAACAACTGGGGATTTCTACAGGGGTGCTTTTACATTAAATAACGGATCTGTTCTTGGTAATGACTCAACGCAACTAATTGGTAAACATCAGGGGTGTTTTCTGGAGTCGGAGCAGTCGGGTAGCGTCAACCATGTTTATTACAACGTGTTCATTCCAAGATAAAGATGTGGTTTTTAAGGAGTGAAATGATTAATTTAAAAACAGAATTAAAAAAAATTTGGTGGCGGGTTGCTTCTCTTGTTGGGCGGCCAAAACAAACTGGTGCCTTGCTAAGAGGCGATATGCAAACCTACCTCATAGAAAACAGCCATGCTATGGCCGAGCAGGAAAATGAGAGACCGGGCAGGGACCGTAAAATTGGTAAGCGCGAGGTGGATGCAATCCTCAATACACCGGATCGTTTTTATCTCGGCAATATGACTCCGCTCCAATTTGTTGCAAACTACCCTGAGAGTTATCACAGGGCGGTTATCGCAGTACGTGAGACGATCCGCGAACGTAATGGGAGCTCGCTTGGTCGTGTGCCTGTTTCACAGCTTCGCGGAGAGTATAATGCCGGGGGATATCATCCCTTTGGCAAGGGCTGAAGAAAACGGCTGAAAACCCGTTGAAATATGGCATTTTCCTATTGTATTTCCTGAAAATCTGCTATGCTCTTGAGGTTAAAAAAAGTAAGAGCAGTGAAAGATAGTTTGAATGAGCAGCGATATGGCCGAAAACGGTATCCCCACAGATAAAACAGAGAACGCAAACGCGGAATATGGCGCAGGATCGATTAAGGTCTTGAAAGGGCTTGATGCCGTTCGTAAGCGTCCGGGGATGTATATCGGTGATACGGATGACGGTTCTGGTCTTCACCATATGGTTTACGAGGTCATTGATAACGCGATTGATGAATCGTTGGCGGGGCATTGTGACCGTATTGATGTCATTATCAACAAAGACGGCTCTGTTAGCGTTCGCGATAACGGCCGCGGGATTCCTGTTGAAACGCACCCGGAGGAAGGTGTCTCGGCTGCACAAGTCATCATGACTCAGCTTCATGCCGGGGGTAAATTCGACCAGAATTCTTACAAGGTCTCGGGCGGTTTGCACGGGGTCGGTGTTTCGGTTGTGAATGCCCTGTCTGAGTGGCTCGAGATGCGTATCTGGCGTGACGGCAAGGAATGGTTCTTGCGCTTTCGTCATGGTGAGCCGGAGGGTGATTTGCAGCCTGTGGGTGATGCAAACGGTATGAAGGGGACGCAGATCACGTTCCTGCCTTCGCCTGAGACATTTACGATGACGGAGTTTGATTTTGAAACGCTTGAGGATCGTTTCCGCGAGCTGGCGTTCCTGAATTCCGGCGTTAATCTGATTTTTGCTGATGAGCGTCCTTTGGATAAAGGCGAAGAACGCCGTGAAGTCCAGCTTCACTATGAGGGTGGGATCAAGGCGTTTGTTGAATGGCTGAACCGTTCCAAAACACCTTTGATGAAAGAGCCGATCGCTCTGATTTCCAAGGAAGTTGACGGCATTACTGTCGAAGCTGCGATGCAGTGGACGGATGCTTATCATGAAACGATGCTGTGTTTTACCAACAATATTCCGCAGCGTGATGGCGGGACGCATTTGGCCGGTTTCCGCGGTGCCTTGACGCGTACGATTAACAATTACGCAAATGATACAGGATTGTTGAAAAAGGAGAAGGTCTCGCTTACGGGTGAAGATATGCGCGAGGGGCTTTCTTGTGTTCTTTCGGTCAAAGTACCTGATCCTAAATTCTCATCGCAGACTAAGGACAAGCTGGTTTCATCCGAGGTTCGTCCCGTAGTGGAATCACAAATCGGTGAGGCATTGTCAACGTGGTTCGAAGAGAATCCGCAAGATGCCAAACGCATCGTACAAAAAATTGTAGAGGCCGCGACTGCGCGTGAAGCAGCAAGGAAGGCACGTGACCTGACACGCCGCAAGGGTGTTTTGGATGTTTCTAACTTGCCGGGTAAGCTGGCGGATTGTCAGGAAAAAGATCCAGCTTTGTCCGAGCTGTTTATTGTTGAGGGGGACTCGGCCGGTGGTTCTGCGAAGCAGGCTCGCCACCGTCGTAATCAGGCAATCCTGCCTCTTAAAGGGAAGATCCTGAATGTCGAGCGTGCGCGCTTTGACAAGATTTTAGCCTCTCAGGAAATCGGGACACTTATCACGGCTATGGGCACAGGCATCGGGCCAGATGAATTTAATCCCGATAAGGCGCGTTACCACAAAATCATTATCATGACGGATGCGGATGTCGATGGTTCGCATATTCGTACGCTGCTTTTGACATTCTTTTTTCGCCAAATGCCCGAAATGATTAAGCGCGGATATCTATATATCGCCCAACCGCCCCTTTATAAGGTGAAGCGCGGGTCGAGCAACGAGACCTATTTGAAAGATGACGCGGAACTTGACGCCTATTTGATTAATAATATCATCAATGATCTGCGCTATGAGAGCAGTGATGGTTCTGTTCTAACGGGTGAGGATTTGCGCGCGACATTCCTTGAAGCTCAAAAGCTGAAAGACTATGTCGAGACGTTACGCCTGAAAGTTGGTAGCACGACAATTGTCGAGCAACTGGCACAAAAGGGCGCATTGGATGAACAGCTTCTCCTTGACGAGGCGACCGCTCAGAAAATGGCTGACGCCGTGGCCGAAAAACTTAATTCTATGGCGTCGAAGACAGAGCGCACATGGGAAGGTCGTTATACTATTGACCGCGGTTACGTCTTCACGCGCATGGTTCGCGGTGTAAAAGAACTGCACCGTATGACCCCTGATATGCTGCGTTCTACTGATGCGGTGAAGCTACGTCACCGTCAGGACTGGCTGACTGAATTCTTTGATGGCAAGGGCACAGTCTTTTATAAGGATGAAGCGGTTAAACCAACGGTTTACGGGATTAATGACTTTATCGCGGCTATCCTTGGTGTTGCGAGAAAAGGTCTTCAGATTCAGCGCTATAAGGGTCTCGGGGAGATGAACCCTGACCAGCTCTGGGAGACGACACTTGATCCCGAAGTCAGAACATTGCTGCAGGTGACGGTCAGGGATGCCGAGAAAGCCAATGAGATATTCTCGACCCTGATGGGCGATGTGGTTGAGCCGCGTCGAGAGTTTATTCAAGATAACGCGTTGAAGGTTCGCAATATCGACGCCTAAGGCGCTCAATCTTTGTGCTAGTCTCTAGCGAACCAGAAGCGCGTGATAGTATATGTATTTCATTTCCGGCGTTGAATCTGAGAAGCACCCCTGCTTGCGGCCTGTGATATAGGCGTTGCCTGTATGTGCCGTGCTTATATTAAAGCGTCCTCTAAAATAAGCCGAGCTACCTGTGAAATAGGGCGCAGGATCTTCTCCTATGGTCGGATCATCGTACAGTTTTTTGTTAATCGCTTCGCAAATGTTTTTGTGTATGCCCGGTAAAATGACCATGAGTTCGGCATGCCGTGCGGCATAGCTTGCATTATTACACGTGTCACCGCTGGGGTCTGTTCCGATCTCAAGTAAACAGGTCGTTGTGTAGAAGAATGTGCCGTAGCCATCAATACTGCTTACACTTGTATCAAGCCATAGGCTTTCGGGTGTTCTGTATGTGGCACCGCCGCCTTGAAAATCGAAGACGCGGTTCTGGCTATCGGCGCAGTCGCTATGTTCGTAATTTGTATCGCCACCCGGATAGTCGTCAAAGTCGAAGCACAAAGCATTCTCTGAAACCCCGCGCGATAGCATACGCTGCACGGCCTGCTCGACAGAGCTTGTATATTGGATGATATCGGTGGCATAGGCCTTGGCTAGTTCTTGCGAGATGGCATTGCTGCTGCCTCGCCCTCCCATATCTTTAACAGCAAATGACAGGGCTGCAAAAAGAGAGATGGTAATCAGGATAATAAAAAGGACGTTTCCGCGGTTCATGACTTTATTTTACCATGAAACGGCGGGATGTACATCCTTTTGCTATTTCCCGTCAGGTGATTTCGGCTTTGTTGCTTTTTCGGAAGGCAGGCCGCCTGTCGGATCAGGTGCCTTCTCGATGGACGGATCTCCAAACAGACCGGATTTCAGGTGGTCAGCCGCATCCATCAAAATATTCTGAACTTCGTCACTTAAGCCCTCGGGGAATTGATATTCTCCTGTTTCGGCATAGTGTTCGACAGCGTCTTCGCTATTATATTCTTCGGCAGGAAGCTGCTTCATCTGGCGTGCATCACCGCCACTGGATGATTGACGGCCTTCACCGTCTTCGTCTTCTTCCTGATCTTTTTCGTCTTCGGCCTCAACTTCTTGCCCTGCTCTTGCGAGGGCTTTCCAGTCCGGCGCTTTTTGTGTGCTATCCGCAGAGGAGCCACCAACAGAAGCAGGCGCTTTCTCCTTTTCGGCTGATTTCACGCTTTCAGGCTTGGACGGGGTTTTCTTGATTTCGATCTCACTCGGATCGATATCATTGGTCTTGATATAAGAATGCGCAATCGCCATGCAGCTTGCCTCTGCAGGTGTCAGTTCTTTTTCTTGTGATATCTCAAATCCTGCGACGGCCGCTTCGAGTTCCGGCTCTACATCAATTGCGTCATCAGCGTTTGCGGCTGTCCATGTTTTAGAGACCATCTTGTCTCGAACTTTGGCAAGGGATGCGACCTTTTTGAGCATCTCTTCACTCGGTGGATCGAGAGAGAGCAAGCGCTGTACGCGCATGGCCGCGGCATGGCCGGGGTCAGAGAAATACATGATGACATCTTCGGTGTCTTCACCGAAACATAAAACTGTCTGACCCTCTTTATAGCCTTTCAAGCCGTCATAAGAGGCGTTGGGGCGAACTTGAATGCCGGCTGATAATGCGTCGTTATAGCCGCCTGTGACTGAGCCCGCGTCAGTGCTGAAGCTAGAAACCTCCGTCACAACAGAGTCGCCGACGGTTTTTTCAAAGAATTCTTTTGTCTGGGTTGGGTCTTCGAGCTTCCCGAAAATCTTGATGTTACAGTTACCTGTAATGGAGCGCGCTTCTTCTTTGACGCGTTTTTCCAGTGCCGGTAAATCCTGTGCGGCATAGACCAGACAGAAACCCAAAGATCGTGCTTGTGCAGCCATAACCGCCATCCCCTGTGTGGTGTAATATCCGACCTCGTCAAAGACGGTCATGAAAGGGGTCGCGGAATGTGTTGGTTTGTTCTCGATAATAGATGAGGAGGCACCCTCAAGGCTTGATCCCAAAGTAGAGCCCATCATTCCCTTAAGAGAGGCGGCAACGATTTTACCCAAATTCG
Organism: uncultured Alphaproteobacteria bacterium; assembly: GCA_964010795.1. Classification (GTDB taxonomy): domain Bacteria; phylum Pseudomonadota; class Alphaproteobacteria; order Micavibrionales; family UBA9664; genus CAXGMH01. The sequence continues at coordinate 25,164 of CAXGMH010000004.1, read as the reverse complement.
CTGTTTCATCCGAGGACTTCTCAAGCGCAGGAATAAGAACGATAAGGATGCGTCGATTAAGGACGATATCAACCATATCGACATCGGCAGCCATTGCGTCAAAAATGTAACCATAGTCATCACCAAGAGACTGCAAAGAGCGCGTGAACTGCATGGTCAAATAGCCGTGCTGTTGCGAGATCACATTAACATCGACCATAGGCGTATCCGGCCCAGGTGGTTTTTCCGATCCGTCATCATTAAAGGCTGCGTCGTTATAACCGGGCAGCGTGTTCAAATAGCCTTTCAAGGACTCTTTGAGGTGAGGCGGCAATGCCTCTTCGCGGGAAAGCGCGATGACATTTCTCAGCTCGAGCGTTTTACGAATGGATGAAATCGAGAGGGGTACGTCCTGATGGTCGCGTTTCCATGTTAGGGCGGGCATGATCGTCCCGATTAACGAAACGGCACGTTCTTTCCACATGGCGTTATCGCCTTCGGCTTCGGGCATCAAAGAGACCAGCATATTGGTCAGGTAAGAGGCCGAACCGGATGAGAACGGATTCATTGTATTGGACGGGGCTTTCTCGTCGGAGTTCCCCGTCATATAGTTCAGGACAAACAGGTCGTCATCGCGACCGAAGCGGCGGACAAGCGCCGAGAGGTTCGACCACAAATCTGTATCAGCCTTACCGTCGATATAGACAAAACCCGAAGACCAGCACAGGGCATTGGTAACCATACCGCGCAGCCCGACGGTTTTACCTGCACCTGTCGTACCGAGATAAAGAATATGCGTCCGTGCATCGGAATTGGTAAACCAGACCTCTTCATTGCTGTCTTTCTTGTTCCCCATATACATGATGCCTTCGGCTTTACCCGAGCGGCCGCCACCACTGTTTTTGAGGTCTTTATATTTTTTCGCCGTTGCTGGGAGGCAATACGGCATTTCGATGTCACGTGACATGAGCCAGAAATAATAGAAAACGACAACACCGAATATAATATCGAGGATGTAAAGAGCTTGTGGCAGGAACAAAATGATAATCGCGGTACAACCAAGGGTCATTAACGCGTTATCGGTTTCCTCGAAAAAGTCGGCAATCCGCGTCCAGAGAGACCGTGAGTCTCTCAGGATGTGATCGTAGCCATAGGAAAATCTTTTTCTATCGAGTGCCATCGATGTCCTTAATTTCTGTTTTGCATCATTTGTTCAAGCAATAAGTCGGCAGGCACGGGCTCACCGCCGCGAGGCTGTGATGCAGGCGTCTGATTCTGATTATCCGCTCTGTCTGCTGTTTCTTCACTTCCCTGTTGTGTGGGAGATTGTGTCTGCGGTTGCGTGGATACGGGTGCAGGCGTGAAAAAGCGTGCAGCGACAAAGTTGTATCCGATCCAGATCGCGATTATAAGCAGTAAAATTTTACCCCAAGGGAAACCGCCCTTGGTTTGAACAACAACCGGAGCTTGATTGCTCTGGCCGTTGGCTGCCTGAGATGTGGCTATGCTGCGCTCTTTCTTGGACAGGGCTTTGCTTGTCTGCATTAATGCACGAACGGCACGTGGGCGAGACGGATATATCGCAACTGTTTTTGCTGTCTTGCTGCCGTCCTTATAGACAAGCTTGTAGGATGTGCCATCTTTTTCTTCGACCAATTCAAAAGCACAGGCCACAGGAGCCTTGGCAAGATCAAGATGCCAGATGCCCGGTGTTTGCGCATCGGGGAAAGATAGGGTCAGGTGACCGTCTTTGATTTCGGCTTTTGTTTTATATCCGCCTGTAATATGTGCGAGCATAGCTTCCTCTTATGTCTTTTCGTGTCTTATTTATTTGCTTCCAACAGGTTTCATGATGCCTTTATTTCGCCCTTGGGCTTCGGCCTTGTCCTTGAGTGTTTTCGGCATTCCTTTGGCTGATTTCCGCTTTTTGCCAAGCGGCATAGTGTCGTAATCAAGCATCGGGACGGGGCGAGCCTTGTCCGATTTCATGTGATCGGAAATGGACTTAACCGCCAATTCAAGCTTTGGCACAGGGATTGGGCGTTGTGAGCGTTTTTCTTCCTTGTAGTGGCACATGGCGCCAAGCGCTTCGATATGGTGTGTTTGTTTGCCAAGATTATTCAGTGCGTACCACAGATCGCGATCGAAACCGCGTAACCACACAAATTGCGCAGGGGCTAAAACGCCACCTTCTGAGCGGGCGAAATCAAGAGCGCGCAAAAGAGCTGTCGTTACAAAGGCGTGCTGGCGTGTGGCTTTAATTGTATCGCCGCATATTTTGCTGTTTCTCAAAACGCGCAGGGCTGTTGAGTGCAGTGTTTTATCGCGGCTGAGTTTCAGGCCTTCTTTGACATCCCAGCACTGGGCGATGCGCCCGAGGATGTCATCGGATTCTTTTCTCTTTCTTGAAGCTTTCAGGCAAAAGGCCGCCAAAAGAATTTGCTGATAGGCCGGCAGGCTTTTGGGCCCGCGCCAGCGCTTGCCCAGTTGTTGTGCAAAGGCGTCTTTGGTGACTTGTTCGTCAAGCTTGCCATCAGGGAGCGGGATTTGATGATAGGCAATCCATTCCTCCGGCCCCAGAGCTTCGGCAAATTCGGGCAGATTAACAGGCACAGGCTCGCCTGGCGCCCTGGATCCGATTTGTTTGGAGGGATTGAATTTGATAAAAGGGCTGACCTGCGGAAAGGTTCTTGCCTGTTCTTTAATAAGGCTGTCGAGTGTGAATTTACGGCGGAACTGACTCATCGGACCCTTAAAGTATATATGAATTGCCATCAAAAGCATGATGAACAAAAACGGTAATTTATAAGGTGCGAGAGCGAGTGCCGTAAGGTGAGTGAAATCCTGAAATTTGAAGTTCGCGCTGTTGGAATGGGGCAGGTAATTGCGCCATGCCTCAAAGATACGCGGGTCACCGAGACCGCGGTGACGCTCAACCGTTTCGGCCATTTCGCGGGTCGGTGCGATTTCGAGACGGGATTGGTCTTCTTCTATCCAAAGGGTGGCCAATTCCATCTGGCCCTGTCTGAGCCATACAATGCCTTGTGAAATCTGGGCATGGAAAAACACCCATAAAAGCACAGTTACACCGCCTACCACTATGATAGACAGCACAACAGCCAGCATTGATTCGTCGCCACCTTTGTTTTCCGACATTATTTTTTACTTTTCCCGCCGCTTACATCGCGTTACAAATTTTTTGTTCGAATAGTTTATCATACCTAAAGTGGCTTTGCGAAGCCAAAATACGGTATCGATTTTTTGTAAATAGAGCGGAATATTATACGTAACTAAGATATTGTCAAATATTTGTGTTTAATCAATGATAGGATATAGACCTTAGCGCTTTGCTCGGTCAAACTAGGACGGATATGAAAGCTTCGAAATTAAGATATTATACATTTGCTTTGGCGCTGTTGGGGTCGACTTGTTTATATGGCGGCCAGACGCACGCCCAGAAATCGACATCGATTATAAGTGAACGACAACCGGTGGCCTTCGCGGCGGATGAACTGAATTACGAACAAAACGGTGATGTTTTGATCGCTCGCGGTAATGTCGAGCTTAAGCAGGATGGTCGCGTTTTGCGCGCTAAGGAAATTCGTTATAACATTCCTGATGACAAGGTTGAGGCTAGAGGCGGTGTCTTGTTGATTGACAGGCAAGGCAATCGGCATAGCGCTGATAATGTGATTTTGCGCAATAAGATGCGCGATGGTTTTATTCAGGAATTGCAAACCCGCCTTATTGATGATGGCCGTATATGGGCAGAAGAGGCGGAACGTGAGGAAGAGACTTTCCGTTTCAAGAAGGCACGCTATACAGCTTGTAAGCCGTGCGAGGATAACCCTGATGCAACACCGCCATGGCAACTTAGCGCTAAAGAGGTTCTTTGGGATCGCGAAGATCAAATGATCTATTATAAGGGGGCGTGGTTCGAAGCCGCCGGTGTGCCACTCTTTTACAGCCCTTATTTTGCCCATCCTGACTCGACCGTTGAGCAAAAGTCAGGTCTTTTATTTCCTTCTTTCGGTTTCCGCTCGCAGCTTGGCGGATTTTATAATCAGGATTATTACTACGCGCTTTCTCCGTCTCAGGATGTAACCCTCGGTGCGATTGTGACAACTGAGGCAGGCGTCGTGGCCAAGGCCGGATACCGCCAACATTTTGGTAATGCCGTGGTTGAAGTTGATGGTAGTTTGACAAAGTCAGAACGTATTGATGACGTCAATAACCGCGAGGTCAAAAGAGATGCAGAGGCTCGCGGACATTTGTCTGGTAAGGCGCGCTGGGATGTTTCCGAGAATTGGCGTGTGGGGTCTGATTTGAATTTCGCCTCTGATGAGCAATATTTGCGCCAATATGATTTCGGTTATGAAGATGTTTTAACTTCGCGCGTTTACGCTGAGCGTTTTGAAGATCGTGACTATTTCCAGGCGCGTGTGGTCGGGTTCCAGGATTTGCGTACCGATAGTTTTGCAAATGTTGACCAGCCGCTTTTATTGCCGATGCTGCAAGCCGAAAGCTATAGCGACCCGAATGCTGCTTTTGGCGGGCGCTGGCATTGGCGCGGTTCTTTATTGCATTTGGTGCGTGACGGTAACGGTCAGGATACAACACGTATTGTCAATGACGGGAACTGGCAAAGACGCGTGGTTGCTCCGATGGGTTTGATTACAACCTTTGACGCTAATTTACGCGCGGATATGTTCCATACGACCGATATTGATCCGGACCGTGTCAATCAGGGGCAATCACAAGAAGATACAGAGATGCGACTTTTCCCTCAGCTGCATATTCGCTCCGAGCTGCCAATGGCAAAGCGTGCAGGATCACAAGGCGATTTCTTGATATCGCCGCAAGTGGCGTTAACACTTGCTCCCAATTTGGGGGAAGCCGATGCGATCCCGAATGAGGACAGTGCGGATACACAGTTGGATATTACAAATCTGTTTGATGCCAATCGTTTCACGGGGGATGACAGGATCGAGGATCGTTCGCGCGTGACTTATGGGATGAAGGCAGGATATTATGATTATGAAGGGCGTTATGCGGATGTGTTTTTCGGGCAGTCTTACCGTTTAGAAGATAATGACAATCCGTTTGCATCCGGCTCTGGCTTATCAGATCAATATTCGGATTTTGTCGGCCGTTTCCGCTTACAGGGCTGGAAAACAGGATTTGACTATTCATTCCGTCTGGACGGGCGACAGCTTATGGCCAACAGGCATGAGCTCAATCTTGATTATCGTGGTGATCGTTTTGATTTCTCGGGTTACTATTTGTATCTTGAGGGACTTGAAGAATCCTCCATTCCACAAACTCGGGAACAAGTTGTGGCACAAACAGGTTATAAGATTAATGACCAGTGGCGTTTAAGAGCGGATGGTGTTTATGACCTCGGAGATGCACGCACAGGTGTCTTGCGTTCTTCCGTAGGCTTTGATTATACCGCAGAATGCTATACGCTCACTGTTCAGGCGCACCGGAATTTTACGGATGAGAGTTCTGGCGAGAGTGATACGAGTATCACTTTCCGTATCGGACTTAAAAATCTTGGTGCATTCGAACAAAACTAGAGTCAGCGATCTCAAAGACTCTCGGGGGACACAAGCAATTCATGTCTTTTATTATTGATCCATCATACCATTTATGGTTTTCCATTTTGCTGACCTTCGGCGCTGTCATATCTTTTATGAAAGAGAAGATATCGCTTGAAGCAACGGCTGTTATAACGCTGGCTGTTTTGCTATTATTCGGCCAGTTTTTCCCCCTTTTGGATGCCAACGGAGATAATTACCTCAGCGCGCAGAATATGCTGGCGGGCTTTGCCAATCCCTCTTTGATTGCCGTGCTTGCTTTGCTCGTGATGGGACAGGGGATTTTACAGACCGAGGCTTTGAGGCCTGTGACTAAATTATTTATCACGAAAAACCGTGTGATGGGCTGGATCGCTCTGCTTGGTGTTTTGCTTTTTGTCGCAGTGGCCAGCGCCTTTATGAACAACACGCCATTGGTCATTATCGCTATTCCGTTGATTCAGATTATGGCGAGCAATCTCAATATTGCCTATAGCCGTATTATGATGCTGCTCAGCTTTGCTGCTATTTTGGGCGGGATGACAACGCTGGTCGGTTCTTCGACCAACCTTTTGGTGTCATCGGCCATGCAGGATTTGGGCTTTGACGGCCTGGACTTTTTTAGCTTCTTTGTGCCGGGCTCTATTCTGGCGGCTGTTGGCCTGTTTTATGTGATTGTTATCATGCCGCGTATTTTGCCGGATCGCAGCTCGTTCAAGTCACAACTGGCAGAGAAGAACAAAGAATTCATTGCCGAGCTTGATGTAATCGAAGGCTCGCGCCTGATTGGGATGGAATGTGTCGACGGTAAATTCCCGGGGCTTCCTGATGTAAAGGTTCGCTTGATCCAGCGCGCCGGCCATATGATATTGCCGCCCTTTGAAGGCTATGTGATTGAGCAGGGGGATATTCTCATTCTGGCGGCAACGCGTCAGGCTTTGACTGACATCTTGTCAAAATATCAAGGCTTTCTGCTCGAAGAGCAGGCTGATAAGGATGAGGATACGGCTAGTAGTAGCGATGAGGGTGGCGAGTCGGCTGAAATCAAAACTTTGTGCGAAGTGATGGTAACACCTGCTTCGCGCCTTATTGATATGTCGGTCGATCAGGCCAGTCTTGAGGCGCAATATGGCGCGGTTGTCCTTGGTATTCAGCGCCGCGCCAAGGTCGTAAGACGCAGGCTCGGCCGTGTGCGTTTAGAGGCCGGAGACGTGCTTTTGGTGGTTGCGGATAATCCGGGTATTGATGCGATGGTTAATTCTTCGGATTTGATCGTGCTTGCCGGTTCTATCAAAGATATGCCGCTCAAGCAAAAAGCACCAATCGCGCTGGGTATTTTCTTTGCCACAATCGGCTCTGCTGCGGCCGGATGGGTGCCGATCCCCACAGCCGCCTTTGTCGGCGCAGTAGCAATGCTGCTAACGGGCTGTCTCAATTTCAGGCAGGCAATGCGCTCGCTTGACCGCAAAATCTTCTTCCTTGTCGGCTCGGCTCTTGCGCTTGGTTCGACGTTACAGGTCTCCGGCGCTGCGATGATGCTTGCCGATTCCTTGACTGCACTTCCCTATGCGGATAACCCGCTGGTGCTGGCCTCTTTCTTGTTCTTGATCGTGGCCTTTTGCACGAATTTACTTACTAATAATGCGACTGCGATTTTGTTTACACCGATTGCATTGAACATGGCCGCGGCTGTGGGTGTTGATCCGATGATCTTTGCGATTACGGTTATTTTCGGGGCGAATTGCTCTTTTGCTTCGCCGATTGGGTATCAGACAAACCTGCTTGTTATGGGGCCCGGGAATTACAAATTTGCCGACTTTATCAAGGCGGGTGTACCGCTTGTCTTTGTTGTCTGGTTCGCCTATATCGCGGTCGCGAAGTTTTATTACGGCCTATAAGAGCCTAATTAACGCGGCGCGGGTGCGTTCGGAGCCGATGCGTAAATATCTTCTGGCATAAGGTTATTTGCCTGAAGATAAGGAATGGCGTCATAGGTCACAACGGTGAAATTACATGGCTCTGTGGCAATCGTAACATCGCGGCCCGAACGTGGATCACGATCCGTATCATAACCCGGACCGCAGTAATCAGCGACGTCTCTTGCAATTTCCATGGTCGAGCGGGGGCGATCGCCATCCGCATAAGAGTCAATGTATACTCTTGCGTCTCGTCCGGCAATTTTCACAAAATGCATACGTGCGAGATATGCCGCACTCATGACATTGCTGTCTGCAGTTTCACTTTCTCTTGGTGTAATGCCATGTGGTGGAAACGCATTGCTTGAGGCGAATACAGCGCCAGCCTGATCGCGCATAGCGCGATAGTCGGGTGCCGGGTAGCCGCTACGATCAAGATAAGCATATCCATTGCGCCCTTGGAAATAAGGGCCGGGCTCATTGCCTTGGCCTAAATCGTAAAATGGTTGTTGAATATTGGGGTAAATGGCATTTACTGCAGGAAGGCCAGTTCGCGCATCCAGTAAAATTGAACCTTCGGAAAATTCGCGCCCATAATATTCGCCTTCATAAAACATCACGGCGGTTGGCGTCAGCAAAGGGTTTGTGTCAGCAATAAGTTGATTACCAAAATAATTGATGGTCTCCCCATCAGTATATTGTGCTGTGGCGCAAGCGGTTAAAGTTAAGGCGCTGGCGGCTGCTGTAAACGCTTTGAATGCTGTGTTCATAATTATGCCCTCTAATTTAGATGTAGATACTATACGCGCAGTGCCTGGGAAAGTCCAGAAAAATCATTATGAAAAATAAAGTGGTTATGCAGGGTCTAAGGTGTTTACCTCCATAGCCCAGCTGAGGCGCTCGCCCTTCTTGCGCTTGCCTTTGACCTTCGCCCAAGGAATCTCGTCAGGTTTGAACCATGCGATGCAGTCTTTTTGGACGGGTTCGAAGCGAATAAGCAGGATCTCATTATTGGGTGAATCCCAGTCTCTTCCTTGTGTGACAAAGGCCTGACGCATTTTGCTGAGCATATCTTGTGTATGGCCAAATCCGTAATCTACGGCCATTTGGTTGGTGAATTTACCGCTTTCGATATCGTCACTAAGCTTGGCAATACTGACTTTGCGCACGGAAGTCAGTTTCGTTTCCACTTCCCAGCCTGTTTCTTGCCCGTCACTATCTGTTTGGCGCAAGCGTACTTTGTCACCTGCGGCGTATGTTTCTGTATAGTGACGGATCGCAAGTCCTGTGATCGTTCCTTCCGTATCGGGGTTGCGGCCAGCCAAAGCAGCATTCACGGTTCCGAGGAAATCATCTTCATGCGGCATCAGGATATCCTTGCGTTTGCTGTTAATTTTGCGTGTATTGGCGAGTGGATCAAGATATTCAAAGGATATTGCAACAAGGTCTTTATTATCAGATGTAGGTAAGGCATACCCATCCTCTTCGTAGTCTCGGCGTGCCTGAGCGAACGCATATTGAAAGCGCATTTTCTCAGCCGGCCATTTCTTTATTCGTGCCTTGCTGGCGACAAACATCCGTCCACTATCCGTGCCGCGAAAGACTATATTTGCCTGATCTTTTAACTTTGCCGAGCTTTGCCATTTCTTCCATTGCCTGCGGGCGTCTTTTGGCATTGCGGCGAGTTTGAATTGATAGGCAAGGCCGGGGTCAGAGAGCGGAGCGCTGTCGAGATGTGCGTCGGGAATATCGATGATAATTGTATGCTCGGGCTTTACTTTGAGCGGGACGTTTTCGATCGGTAATCCTGTATCGGGATCATATCCTGCTATCTTCATTTTTTCTTTTGTCCAAGGATGTTTTTTCATGAAATCCTTGTAATAGGCTTCCCAGCCTTTGAGGATTTTCATCGCCTCTTTCTTATCCTTCATGAAAATATCATAAAGCCCGAGGCGCTCATCAATTTCCTCGACGGCCTTGAGGTCGTCATCGGTCAGGTTTTCGCGCATACGTCTGGATACTTTCAAGGACTGCGCCGCAGTCGGGAAACGGTGGCGATCAGGGTCTTCATTGGGTGGTCCGTTTGCGATGAGCGCGAGCCGTGCTTCGTACCATTTATGCCAGTCTTTTGATAATAAATCCTGCTTGCCGGAAGAGAAAAACATAAGAGCGAGGAGCTGTTCGGTTGCAGGGATAGTTTCGAACTGGATCTCAAATCTCGGCGGCTTTTCCTTGCCATTTTTCCCTTTTCGCGGTTGGAACCCTTCGACACGGTCTTTTGAATCCATTTGTACGATGACATCCCAAGGAATTGCCTGATTGTTGTTGTCACGGTCAATTACCCAGTAATTATCAACCGGATTTTCAAACCATAGATTATCAAGTGCATCTTTGCGCAAGCACCATAGATATTGACAGGCCTTGTCGAGAGATTTTGCGATCTCTTCTCTGGCAAGACCCTCATCACCGTTTTCTATGTTGCGGCGAGCTTTGTGGGATAAGGAGGTTACAATCTCACCCAGCCCGAAATCCATGGTGTCGGGTATAGAAAATCCATAAGTACTGGCGTATTTCTGCGCATTATCCTGCGCCTTTTTGATTTTATGACGAAACGCCTTTAGGGCAGCAATCTGGTCATCAAGCGGTTTTTCCAATGCCCATTCAATAGGGTCAGGCTCAATTGCCGAACGTCCTGCGGCATTACGCTGTTGGATTGCATTGAAGCGGTCTTTTGCGCGCTCGTGAATATCAGTGAGCAGTGTCTCTTCGTAATCACCTGTTTTAACGCTTAAGGCTTTGAATGTACGCCAATCAGGGTCGCCGACATGGGTGAAGATTTCTTCTTCGGGTAGGGGAACGGCAATATCCTCGGGTGTTAGGAAAGTGGGCTGTACGGCCTCAAAGGCTGCCATGGCGCGTTCTTGGAAGGCGGTATCTCTTAAGATGTTACGGCGCATATGTTCCAAGGTGTCGAGGTCATAACCTTTATTAGCGCCAACACGCAGGCCGTCTTTGGCGGTGGCCAGCATATAATTTTTGCGCAAGGATAAAACCTGAAACAAGCCATCGCTTTTCTCACGCTCTCTTTGCATCAGTTTTTGCAGCTCACCTTGGTCGAGATCAAAGATATTGCGCCCGTCATGCAGCAAAAGCGCAGATGGGTCATGTGGATCGGGACGCAGCTGGTCAAGAGCAAGGATTAGGGCTTTTTTGCGGTCTCCATATTGTTCGTCAAGATTGATGGTCACCCCCATATGCGCAGTCAGCGCAGGGCTGCCGTCGTTCCACGCAAAACGGCCAAAGGAGAATAGCGGGCGTAATTGACCGTCTTCGCCTGTCATCAGGAAGTCCCGCAGACGGGAAAGGTCGCCCAGATTTTCCCTGAATTTGATATAGTCAGGCATGATATGGCGCATAAACAAATACAAAGCCAAAGAGGCAAAGGCATCATAAAGCGGACTTCTATGCGCTTCTTCAGGGTCGTATTTAGCCGCAGGGTTGCCACCACCCACGGAATCCGCAGGCATTAAAATACCTTCCCTGATCGAGCGGGCGCTAGAGGCTAGTCTGGTATTTGCCTCCATCACTTTCTCCAGCTTGCCGGACAGGATTTCTTCGCCACTGATCGGGTCGGTGCGCTTGCCGAGTTTAAGGCCGTCTTCGCCGCCCGGTGCAAATAAAACACCGCTGCGCGATAAAGCCAGTGTATCGCTCATGTAATTGCCGAATTGTCGCATATGTGGAACAAATACATCACGGAAACAGTTTTGATAAAGCATTGACCACATCCAGCGATTATCCGCATTGGTAATGTTTTGTCCTATAACGCGCTTGGCGGCTGGCTTTTTGCGCCAGACATTGTTTTTACCGCGGTAATAGATAAACTTGCCGTTCTCATCAACAGCGAGGTCATAGACAACTTTCCCGCCATCATCGAGAAGAGGGATAAGGCGAACTGTTTTTCTGTTCTTTCGCCCTTCTGTTTCTTCAAGGCTGAGGCTCTCCGGGTCTCTGAGTTTTACGTCCCAGTGATTTTTCTCGTCGATATAGTCAATGACGGATTCTTTTTCGGGGTAGGCGTGCCATAAGGCTTTGGCCGCATTGTCCATGAATTCTCGCATTTTTCCGATGACGATGTGTGGCGGTTCACCTTTTTGCATTTCTTCGACATGGTATTGCACGACCAGTGCCGCTTGCGGCGCCATAAGCGCGTGTTCGGGCATTTTCGCATCCAGTTCCAGCGTATCAAGAACCTTGCCGGAAAGACTGGTTTGGGCCATCCCGACACGGATGAGCTGAGCCATATATTGATTCAGGGAATTGACCTCGAAATCCATAGGCAGGAACGTAACGATTCCGTCTTTGGTAATTTGCTCCCAAACATCGCTTTTACGCGCTATGTCAGAATATTGTGGCATTTGTTCTTGTCTTTTCCCTGTTCATTTATCTTTTTGCCCTGTGATCTACTATGCCGCTCTTCCGGGGGGGCGTTGGCCCTTGATAGGGGCGGCGTGTCCGTTTTGCGGATCTTGTATCAAGCCGCGATGGTTTCGGCCGCTTCTTAGGGCGTGCATTGCGGCGTGCATCTTCAAAATCCTGAACGGCAAAAGCCTCCTCATAAAGGTCTTGCGGTGCACCGCCGGCGCGCAAACCTTCTGTACGAAGGCCAGTGCCTGTGTCTTTGACAACGCGTTTGCCTTCTATGTGGCCGCCATATTGTTGCTTATGAGGGCGCATGATTTTGACCAGTACAATGGAGGACGGTAATTTGGCGACAATGCGTGCTTTCTTAGCAGCATCCTTGTTGATCTCAACAGCCTCGAAGTCCTCGATCAAACGTCCCGGCGTGTCCAGTCCTTCTCTTGTGGCCAGATCAATAAACTTTCTCACAGCCTCAAGGTCGTCAGTATGCTGCGCAGCATTCACATCGGCTTTGATTAATTTCAGCCATGCTTTGACGTCTTCTTCGAAACCGTGGCCGCGCAAGGCGACAGGCATATCATAGATGGTAATGCCACCCTGCTCGTCCAAACGGTATTCTTTGCCTTTTTCTTGTAAGCTGCGTTCCAGATCTTTGCGCTGTTTGCCGCTCAGATTGAGCACGCGAAAGCCTTCATGAGTCGCATCAATGACAGGACGGTTGCGGTTTTGTTGCAAAGCCTGATTAAGGCGCTGGCGATCTTTCTCATTTCCGGGGATGGTAGGTTGGCCGTTGACGACGATATTTTTGCTGTGATCGATTTGCAATGTTGCCGGACGGTCTTTGGCGTTGAGGTCAAACATCGAGCGCCCTTCGACCATTTTGGGCAAAGTGGCTTCTTCTTCGACAATGCTGCCTTGTGTCCCAGTGACGAGATAGAGTTGGTTGCCGGGATAAGATTGCGCAATGGCTTTGGCGGTTTTGGTGTCACGCCCGACACGTAGTACACCAAGAGATTTTAAGGCTCCAGGTAAGGCAAGATAGGCAAGGTCGCCATAGCGCTCGGTGATCTCCTGCTGTAGCGTTTTGCGCAAGGCATCACGCCCCTCGAGCCGTTTATAGGGGTTCGTGATTTGCTTAAGCTCGGCATAGCGAAGGGCAATATATTCTTCGGCATTGGTCGGATCCGGGAAAGGGAAGTTAGCGCTTAAAGTCGCTTCACTTGGCGGCCTTTCGCCCATATCTTTGGCATCATTAATTGCCTCGCGACGGTCATCATGGGCTTTTAACAGATCTTGCAGAAAGCTTTGTGTGGTTTTTGAGAAATGCTGTTCGTAATACCAATCGAGATATCCCTGAATATTCTGCTTGGCACGTTTCGGGATACGCTTTGTGTTGACGCCTAGAATATTCATTGCCCGCGCTTCGTTCTCAAGATTAGCGCCGACTTCGGTGCAGTCTCTTCCCAAACGAACGGAAGCGCGCCACATAATTTCGCGCATTTGGTCGTTGGAGGAGAGCATTCCATGGGTGAAGCTCATATCGGGGAATTGCTCGTAAAGCCAGACAAGGTTATCCTCGACTTCTTGCTCGGTCGGTGCCCATCCCTTGCGACGGACAGAGGTAAGGTCATAGTCGGCCAGAGTGTCTTGCCGATTGACATCTTTCTTGCGAACGGTTTTGTCTTCTTTGGCAAGGCCGCGCATACCGCGCGCGAAAAAGTCCTTATTCAACCAGTTACCGTCAAAGGGCTGTTCGCCTTCGGCATTGTATTTGCCGAAACGCATATCGCCGGGATTGAGATAGCTGCCTAGTATGGTTTTTCCATAGCGGAATACATAGCGCATCGGTGTACAGCGGGCTGAGTGCGGTGTGGCATCAGGGCAATAATTAACGGAAATGCGGCGGTTTCCTTCACTATCTGCGATATGGTGCCAACCTTCATTTTTAATTTCTTTGAATTCCGGCCATTGCGTGCGGTCAATTTTGTCGCTGGCGCGTTCCAGTTGGCTGATGATATTGCGGATAGTCTCAGGCGTTGCATGAACCGTCTTATGCTTCATCTTTCCTTTTTGCGCCAAAATAGCGATGGCGCCGGAATGGTCGATATGTTTGTGTGTGATAAAGATATGGTCGACTACATCAAGCCAGTTTTCCGCATCGGCAATCGCACAGCTCCATTCCGATCCGTTCGGCGCGGGCGCGAGAGGCAAATCATGCATAACCGCCACGGCATTACGGCGACCTTCCTCGTCAATGCCTTCATGGATCAAGACTTTACAAGAGCCGAGCTCATTCCCGAAGCCTTCGGCAATCTCTTCGACACCGTTTCCAAAGACAGAGATCTGCAGGGCGCGGCCACCTTCGCTTAAGGGGGGCGGCATATCAAGATAGCTGATTTTATCCGCCAAACGATAAGCTGTGAGGTGATCCATCATTTTCGGATATTGGCGGCGCCTGAGGTCATGCTGCATACGGTTCATCACGCCGATAGCGCGCAGCAAAGTGACGTAATCCTGTGTATCAATCGGCTCATCCAGCAAAGCGATATCTAGTATTTGAGGGTGCCCCTCGGCGCGTCTGGCAAATACCTTCGAGAGTTTATCAAAGGCGAGAGCGTTTTGTGGCACATCCCCAGTCGAGGCGGCGCGTGCTTGTTCTTCCTTGACCATATTCTCATCAATAAGGTCGGCGGTTTCCTCCGGTTGCAAAGAGGCCTGCAATGCAAACTGGCCATTGGGGTTATGGAGAGTGTTGCGGTAAGCTGTCTCCATATAAAATTCGCGCTGTGACTGAAGGTTGGCGGCTGTATCGCCGCGTAAATTGTTCTCGTAAATCTGATCCAGATCAATTGTGTTGACCGGCAGGCCGAAAAGCGCCTCGATGAGCTGCGGGTCTTTTGGCAGGATATGTCTGCCGCTGCTGCCTGCCTTAGAGCTCAAGACGTCTCGGTGGTCGATTTTAACATTGAAATTAAATCCGCCTTTGCGGTCTTGGCCGGGGATACGGAATTCTTCGCCCAGTTGTTCGAAAACATTACAATCATAAAACGCTTTGGCAATGTCAGGGAGCTGTCCCTGTCTCATCGTTCCTATGATGGTTTTAAGGGCGGTTAAGCATAAATTGCTGCGTTTACGCTGTGAGATATCGAGCGGAAAGCCGCCGATCTTGAGGCTTTGGATAGCAATCGCGCCATTAGGCTGCTCTTGATAGTCCAGTTCAAAAAGCTGGAAATCGGCTGCCTGTCCGTTTGGCAGGCGGTACCAGTAAGTGCCTTCGATTTTTTTGTCGCCGACGGTGCTTGAGATATCGCCGTCTATTTTGACACAAACTGCTCCTTGTGTGTCGGGATCAATAGCGCCTTCAGCAATCACAGCACGTTCGGCTCGTCCCAGACCATTGTGATCGAGGCCAATTGCTTGTAAGAATCGCTGTTTGTTGCGGTAAATTGGTTTTGCTGTGGCGAGGATCGTGGTCATTTTATCTTGTTATTTCTATTGTTGTTTAACCGCTTGGTGCTCTGGACTTTATGGTGACATGGGCGCTTGCAGGTCTTGCCTTGGCTATGGTCTCATCCCCCGTCACCTGGTCGTAAATTGTCTTGTAATCCTTTACCAAACCGGAAAGGTCTTGCGGCTGCAGCCATTGGGAGCAAGCACGCATAATGAAATGCGGATCAGCAAAAATCTGATTTGGTTTCAGGCCGAGCGTGTCACAAATCTGGCGCATTTCTGTGCTGGCGTGATGCAGGGTAAATTGATGCTGGGATCGTCCGCCGGTCGGTTGGAAACGCCCCATTACAATATTGCGTAAGGCCTTTAAGCTTGCCTTGTCATAGGCGGTGGCGGCAGGGTCGATGTTACGGGTGTCAATCAGCCGTTCTTGCAAATCGAATGATCTGTGGTCGCGGTTGTCTCTCAATCGCCCTTGTAACTTGTTATGTTGCGGATCATTAAGCATATCATGCAGGTCGAGCAGGCGGAACAAGCTCTTTGCCTGAACAGGTGCAGCAATATCATGTGCGATACAGTAAAGTACGTGCTGGTAAAGCGTCTTGATATCATCAGCGAGAGATTGCGGCTCAAGATTCTGGTTGTAGACACTCAGCTGTCGCTGGCGCAGTTCCGTCTCGCCGAGGTCAATAAGGCCGAATTGCACAAGCCTTGCGTGAAGGCGGTTGGCGGTGGCTGTGTCAGAGAGTTGCCAGCCATCTTGGAAGACAATACGGTCGGCGAAACGCTCGATGATTTTGTTCTTTAATGTGCGTTTGGCAACGGGGCTGAGGACTTTTTCACCGATTTCCGCGATGACTTGCGGGAACCGCGCAACTGCGCTTGCTATGCGTTGTATGTTGCGTTCGGATAAGACAACACTGCCTGTATCTGCATCAAAACTATCGCGGATGCGGTTTATCGTCTGTGCCTCATCCCGCATATTCGGCGTCAAAATATGTTTGTTGAAGGTGTCCTTTAAACGCCGCGGCAGTTCTTTTGCATCCTTGATGCCTTTGCGGTCGGCAATCTCTTTGGCTTTTTGCCCCAGTTTATAATCCCATGCGACAAAAGTCAGATAAGGGTTTTTGAGCGGAAGGCGTGCAGTGCGCAGCGCGCCAATTAAAAAGTTCAGTACAAGCCGTTCCCATTTACGGCATTGATCCTCATATAAAAAGTCGCCGAAAATGGTCGGGTTCCAACGTTCGTCAAAAGCATTGTGATCTGGATCATACATACCTTGAGAAGACGAGACAGGCATATTGGCCAGTTCAGCTAAGCGTCGTTTTGGCTTGGTGAAATAGGAATCCGGCTCGGCGTCAAAGGCGGTCTCTGCCTTTTTATCGAGGGCATTTGCCAGTCGTGTTTGTGCGGCGGATAGATCGGCGTTCTTGTTTGCGGGTGCTCTGCCTGTGTCCCAGATGCTTCCTTTCATGCCGTCAGCTTTTATAACCCCTTTAAAGTCATTGAAAAGCATTGGTTCCATAATAGAGCGCAGATGCTCCATCGACTCTATTTCTTTTTGCGAGCGGTTAAGGAGCTTTGGGTTAACGCGGCTAAGGTCAAGCGGGGTGTTTTGAGCGGCATTGTATTCAGAGTCGATCAGCTGGCGGTGCAAATGGAAAAGGCGCGCCAGAGTGGTCGCGCCTTCTTCGGCAGAAAAATTATTTTTACGGGCATAAACAAGATATTCAGCAACCTTTTCTGCCCGTTCGTAAAGCGACATCGGGACTTTCTCCGTTCCATCGTCACTCCAGCGTAAAATGTCCATTTCCTTGAACTTGCCGCAACGATCATCAGGGACCAGCCCGGCTTCTTTCATCGTTGCGCGGAACATTTCCAATATGCCATTGCGCGAGAAATACCAGTCGCCATCAAGAAAGCAATAGCGGCACCGATCAACGACCTGAAACCATCCGGCCATATAATCTTCTTCCTCGAATTTAACGCCACGGCTATTAGCGCGGTCTTGCCGCTGGCCGCGTAAAGCACCCTCCCATTCAGCAGGCGGGATAACAATGGCATCAGGGAAGAGCGCCTGTGTAACTAAAATTGTGTCATTGGCGCGGACGCAATTTGGCTCGATGATGTCTTGTAAGTGGCGCTCTGTGCCGATGATGTCTTCGAGCTTTTTTGTAGTGTTGTGATTGCGTTTTGCGGCAATCTGGTGGGCGCGAAGGCCGCTTGAAATAGCGCAAGGGACGTAAACGCTTGCTGTGTCTTCGCTGATATTTCTAAGGCTGGTCTGGCCGATGACAACTTGTGCTTTGGTGCGCTGTCGGGCTTCTATTGGGTCTTGGTGAAAACCGTGGTGAAAATCGTCGAATGGATGAAATTTTTTGTTGTTGAAATAGCCTTCAACAACGGCCAGATCCGCGTGCGGATCCCGTACTTCTTGCCTGTTCATTCCCTGCTCCCAACATAAAAACCCTGTTCAAAAGTTTTATTGTTTTATTTCATTGAACGTAGTGTTAAAGACTCCGGAGCAAAAATCAACCGCCTATGTTTGAAAGAAATTCATACGTGGGTGTTTTTCTTAAGAAGGCAGGGTAAGGCATGGATTTAAAACAAGGTTTAGATGGTAAAACGCGTTGTGGCTGGGTCAGTGAGAACCCTGTTTATGTTGCCTATCATGACAAAGAATGGGGGAGACCGCTCAAGGATGACGGGGCTTTGTTCGAGTTTTTGATCCTCGAAGGAATGCAGGCAGGCCTGTCTTGGGAAACGATCTTGAATAAGCGTGAAGCGTTTCAAAAGGCCTATGACGGATTTGATCCCGAGGTTGTTGCCTCTTATGGTGCGGATAAGGTGGAAGAGTTGATGGGCAATGCAGGGATTATCCGTAACCGCCTGAAGATTGAGGCAAGCATAAAAAACGCAAAGGCGTTTCTTGCTATTCAGCAGGAATTCGGCTCGTTCTCTGATTATTTATGGGGCTATGTGGATGGCTCGCCTATTAAAAATGACTATGCCAGATTAAGTGATGTGCCAACCGAGACGCAAACCAGTCGTGCTATTTCCAAAGATTTGAAAAAACGCGGCTGTTCATTTGTCGGTCCGACAATTATCTATGCGTTAATGCAGGCGGTCGGGATGGTTGACGATCATTTGCAAGGCTGCTTTTTATATCACGGTAACAGATAGTAAGGATTGAATAATGTCTCGGCCAAAATACGAAACACTGCATATATATGGAGATATGCTCTTACCCAGTTGTGACGGCCAAGGCTGGGATGTATCGACACAGCGTATGGATGAACTGGACAAAACAACCTTGGCTTTTGTACAGGAAGCGATTAAAGACAAGCCCGATTTTCATGTCATCGACCTTGGCGGTGGGTCGGGGCGGCATTCTTTGCGTATGGCGCAAATGGGCGCACGAGCAACGATGGTTGATGTCAATGATGTTTCGAAAAGCTTTGATGATGCAGTGACTGCTAATATTGTGCCCGAGGGTGCGTTGCAGATGGTGGCCAAAAACTTTGCCGATCTTAATGTTAGTCAGGATTTACAGCCCTATGACATGATTTACTCGCAAAGAGCGCTGAATTATCTCCCTTATCTTGTGTTTGAAAGAGTTATGCGGGATTTGGTCTCGAACCTTCCGAAGGGAGGTAAAGTATTTATGTCGCTTGCGGGTTGGGAGACGGAATACGGTCAAAGCTTTCCCTTGCGTGATGCGCCACTGGAGGAACGCTATGGCAAGTTAACCGAGGAAATGCAAAAGAAACACGCTATCTATAATCCGCTTACGCCCTATAAAGCCGAAGAGGTCGGTGCGTTATTCGAGGGATTGGGGCTGGAAATCGAAAGCCTGACAACATCAACTTTCGGTAATGTCAAAGTGATTGCCGATAAGCTGGTTTAGTGGCGACCGGGAACATGGGTCGGGATGCTAATGCGGATCCCGTCATTAATTTCACATTTCGCATAGCTTGATCTTAAAATGGCACGTCCACAGCGTCTCTCGAAAGCCTCCGCCGGATTTGAGAAGCGGTCAAAACGGGTCGTTCCGTCTTCGGGCGCCTGGGTTGCCCAGTCGTAACCTCTGTCATAGCTGTATGGTGACGGGCTATCTTGTCCTAAAACAGAGCCGTAAGCCCAGCTATGCGGATTTTCTTGCTCTTGGTAAAAAGCCATTTGATTTTCGGGCAGGTATAAATTCTGCTCTTGAAGGTCGATTTGCGGCGGCTGTGGCTGTACAGAGGTCTCTGTATCGCCAATAGCTGCAGCCGCAAAACTGGCAACAGAAGTAATGAGTGCTGCTGAATTTAATACCATAATGTCTAAAACGTATCATATATTTGTCCAAAAGTCATTAAATTTTTCTTTGCAATTCAAAAGCCCTGTGCGTAAAGTACGCCTCCTAAAGCGAATAAACTTTTACATTAAAAATTGGGAAAAATTGTATGTCTGAGCAAAAACCTTACCTCGTCTATGTCATTGGTGATTACGGCGATAATCTAGCCTTTAACGAAGTGCATATGCGTATTGATGCGGCGATGGGTAACCTTCCATATCGTTTGTTTGACCAGAACGTACCGGCTTTTGATACGGTTTCTACAGGTTTTACACTTGGACAGCTTGCTTTGAACGTGCCGACAGATGGTGACTATGCAAAGCGCGTTAAGTTTTTTGTGAACACCGCGCCTCGTAAAGACGATCCCAAAGCCCGTGAGAAATGTGCGGGTGAGGCATTGGTTTATTTCCGCCTCAAAAACGGCGTTGAAGGTGTATGTGTGAATAGTGGTTATTCACTTTCTTTCGTTAAAGATTCTGCCGAAGAAATTCGTATGTTGGAAGCGGCAAGTGACGGATCCCAGTTCCGTTCCCGCGATGTGTTCCCGCAAGCTTTCGGAGCGGTTATGCACGGCAATAAAGAGATCATGGGACAAGATATCACAGACCAGATTCCTGATCCGCAAGAAGATGTCGTAGCCTTCACAGATGGTTACGGTAACCTCAAATGTTCTATCGACCCACGCAAGCTGGATGCGCATAAGGGCAAGCATATTAAAATTTACATCAATCGTCTACCGATCTTTGCGAAAATCGCAGATGGTATTTTCGGTGTCGAAGACGGCGAGTTCTGTGTGTCTCAAGGCTCTTCCGGCTGGGTAAAGCCGGACGGTACGCACCAGCGCTTTACCGAGATCATTCGCCGTGGTGGTAATGCTGCCGAGACAGTGAACTACCCGCTTTCAGGCAAGAAGATCATTTGGGAAATTGTTGAATAATTTCAATTTCTTGCAAGAATATTTTTTTGCATAAAAAGGTTGACGGCATACCCTTTGCTTTGCAATAGCTATGTGTATGCAGGGAAAAAATATTAAAGAGCTGAAAGCTGAAATTAAGGAACGTCATAACGCTTGTATCGCCGAAAAGGATGAAGATAAGCGTTATGAGCAGTTATTTCAATTGAACGATTTGCGTTTTGAGCTCTTTGAAGCGACCCTCAACTACATTTCCCGTCATGTGCAGCAGCAATATTTTGGCCTTCGTGATGGTTTGAGTGAAGATGAAGCCTTTTATGCGGGGGAATCTTTTGATAGCGAGCTCGAGCAGATCGAGAATATGCGTCAAATTCTTGATGAAATTAGAAAGATTAATGACCCAGAAGAACAGCAAGATGCTCTTCTGAGTTTTGAAGCTGACCCTTATGCCGTATCGGTAGCCAATATTCATCATTTATTACAGGAATGGGAGGCCGGTGGCCTTCATAATTATCTACTCCCTGCTAATAAAGAAAAGCGTGGAGCAAAGTCTAAGCCAGCAGCTTCTTCGGATGAGGTTTTCACTATCTCGGCTTTGAATCGTGCCGAAGACTTGCGTAATGACCCGAATAAACCGCTAAACGCGTTGGCTGAGAAAATCGGATCGCGTGAAGATTTACGGCCTGTCGGTCCGCTGGATAGTTTCAAATATACGCTTTCAGTTCGTCCTGATGTTGCTCAAAACAAAGGAACGGAGATCGCCGATCTTTTGTTCAGGCATGATATCTCTCGTGGCCTGACCTATGAGATCCGTCTGGGCAAGAATGCGACTTTGTTCAAGGAAGCATCCACGAGGCTTCTTTCGGTGCAAAGATATTTATCAAAGGCTGCGGCCTGTATCGAGAATAAAAAGGATATCTCCTATGAGGATATACGCGCATATGAGGGCAATCTTGTCGCGGCGATAGATTTGCTCGAAGAGGAGCGTAGCTCTGATACACAGGCAAAAGCACGTGGCTCGATCAGACAGGAAAACTACGTCTTCCTAAAACACTGGAACCGTACAATAGGAAATGTCATTAAGCGATTGGGGTATCTCTACCCTGAAAATATGACACGTGCTTCCAGATCGGATAAGGCCGATCAAAATATCTCGGATGAGTTCTCTAATGTTGCAAGTTTTGATGCCAAACGCGGATATCAGTCTTTGGCGGCTGCGAGCTCTCACCTGCGAGACCAGCTTGGCCGTTTGCAGAGTCTGCCTGACTATTCTTGTGAAAAGCAAAAACGTCAGAATTTTCTCCTGATCCATATCGATCAGAATTTTGATATTTTTGCGTTTATAGAAGCCCTCAAGACAATCAATGTGAATGGCGGCTTGCGTCTTTATGATGATTTCGGTGCACGGATTTATCCGGCCAAGAAAAAACGCAATACCCCTAAACCTCAAGCGACTGCCCGTGTTTATGCCGGACCGAAGGCGGCCGCATTTGCGGGGCAATAAATCACTTGACCCATTGGGGCTGTGTGGCGTATATCGTTATTTCTGTTATCGCATTTGATGCGGGTGTAGCTTAATGGTAAAGCCCCTGCCTTCCAAGCAGGTTACGAGGGTTCGATTCCCTTCACCCGCTCCATTTTATTCTCATGAAATAGAGAGATTTTAGCCGTAAGCATCGTCCAATCTATATCCGTTCCATTCCCCTTGGGCAAACCCATATGCAAGCCATTCGCCATCTTTAAAGGGCTGTACTTCGAATGAGGCATTGGGGTGTCTTTCTGCTAGATGTAGAGCGATATCCAGGCAATCTTTTACGGTTCGAACGCTTTGAATATCACTATTATATGAACCTGAAACAGCAGTGATAGTATTGATAAGCGGTTCAGATTGTCCGGAAACACTGCCAAAAACAACACGGCATGTATCCGCAGGCATGGATTCGGAGAGTTCCACCACATTCTCAGATAAATCATTATTGTCGCTTTCGTGATTTTCAGTAAAGAAGGCTGAATAAAAAGCAATTGAAGTAAGAGTTGCAGCAGTTAAACAAATAACAAAATTTATTCTCGATTCCATGTGTACCTCAAAATTTTTTTACACTTTAAAAGCGATATGAAGTTATGTCAATCTTGGTGTTTTATTCTTTTTTATTGCTCTGGCGATCAGGATAATTATAGTTTCAATCTATGAATGAGAATTTGAGACGCCTTAGAGGCAGCGCATGGATGCGCGAGATGGTGCAGGAAACACGCTTGCACCCATCTGATTTGATTTATCCGCTTTTTTTGCATGAGGGGGTGAATAATGAACAGCCTATCTCTAGTTTGCCCGGCGTTTCACGCCTCAGCCCTGATTTGGCCTTAGAAAAAGCAAAAGAAGCGCGTGACCTTGGCATTCCTGCTCTTTTATTGTTCGGAATTGTGCCTGATGAAATCAAAGACGGTGAGGGCTCTATCGCTTTTGATCCGAATAACATTGTCTGTGAAGGCATTCGTCAGATAAAGCAAGCGTGCCCTGAGATTGGGCTGATCGCCGATCTATGTTTTTGCGAATACACAGATCATGGCCATTGCGGCCCGCTTACCTCATGCGGTAATGGTGCGGGGTTGAATGTCGATAATGAACAGACTTGTGATGCGCTGGGGCGCCAGGCTGTGGTGCTAGCTGAGGCCGGTGCGGATGTGATTGCACCTTCGGGTATGATGGACGGTATGGTAACAGCTATTCGTGACGCGCTGGATGAGGCGGGATTTAATCATACTCCTGTGATGAGCTATGCGGCGAAATTCGCCTCCAGTTTTTACGGTCCCTTCCGAGAAGCGGCCGGCTGTGCGCTGGGTGCTTACGCGGATGCGCCAAAAGACCGCAAGGGGTATCAGATGAATTCTGCCAATGCCAAAGAAGCATTGCGGGAAGTTGAGGCTGATATCGCGCAAGGCGCGGATATGCTTATCGTCAAGCCCGGTATGCCGTATCTTGATATTTTACGCCAGACGGTCGATCTTTCGGATATGCCTGTTTTTTCTTATCACGTCTCTGGTGAATACGCGATGCTTAAAGCCGCAGCTGCGAAGGGCTGGCTTGATTATCAAGAATGCCTTTTAGAGAGCTTATTGGCGTTCAAGCGCGCGGGTGCAAGTGGCATCATTACATATGGTGCGCTGGATGCAGCAAGCGCTCTGTAATTGGCGCAATGGATTGATTGACTCTTATTTCCATATCCTCTAATCTCCTCGGAATAAAAAGAACAAGAAAAATATAAGGGTTTCTATGTCGCAATATATGACATTGATCGAGGCGAAAAAGCTGGCGGCTGAGCATCACAGAGGGCAAACAGATCATATTAATGTGCCTTACATTCAGCACGTTATGCGCGTTGCTGTGAATGTCCAGCTTTTATGGCCGGATGCGCCGGACTATGTTTTGGTGGCTGCATGGTTGCATGATATTGTTGAAGATTGTGATGTGAGCTTGCAAGACCTTCTTGATTGGGGTGTGGATCCACGCGCGGTGCGTATTATTGAGCTGTTGACCAAGCCTGATGATGATGAGCGTAGCTATGACGAGGTGATTTCTGATTTGATTGCGTCAGGAAATCTGGAGGCGATGCTGGTTAAGCTGTGTGATAATCTTGATAATTCCGATCCTGTGCGTAACCAGATATTGCATCAGACAGACCCTGAGAAGGCTGAATGGTTCAAGCAGAAATATACAGCTTCTATAGGGGCGTTATGTGATGTGCTGAAGCTGGATGCGGCGGAGGTTATGAGGAAGGTTTATGGCTATAGACAAGCTTTAAAGCTTGGAAAAACGGATGAGCAGGCGCGTGCCAATATGCCGCGTTTTGTCCTTAATTAAATTAGCAAGGAGATATGCAATGGTAGGAGTGATAGGAATTACAGGCTGTGGCCCAAATGGTTGCGGATCGTCCGGAACGGATTATAGTCATATCACTGACTATGACCATACTGTTACCGCTTTTACAGGGCTAAGAAAACGCAAGGAAGCGGTTATCTTGGATGAAAAGGCGCAGGAGCGTAGCTTTGAAGAGCAATTTGAAAAAGCGCTTATCAAGGAGTTTAACAAATGGGCAGAGGTGCCTTATAACAATCCAGAAGACGTCATGGTCTCTGTGCAAATCGGGTTGGGTGAGGATGATGATCTTCTTTACATAGAGTTTGTTGATAGCAAATGTCCGATTATTCTGGGCGTTTTGGTCACTGTTTTGCAGGCTATGGAGATGCCCGACTGGGTTGATAAACCAGATGAGCTCGAGCTCCATGTTATGAGGCCAGATACTATGACGTTGAAACTCGGCTAAAAGATTCAGTCATTACTCTTTGTTTCTTGATTCACGGATATTTTTTGATAAGTGTGGCAATTGATGCCATGGCCTAAAAAATACTTGACCTTCGCAGTAAATTCGCTATTTTCCTGCCTATGTCTTTGCGATGCGGATGCGCAACAATGAGGGCGTGCATAAATATTTTATTTTAAGGAGTAGATTGGTATGTCTAAGGAAAAGTTTGATAGAAGTAAGCCACACGCGAATATCGGGACGATTG
>CAXGMH010000003.1:0-62266 GCA_964010795.1 uncultured Alphaproteobacteria bacterium | reverse complement strand
TCGCCTCATTATCGGGGAATGGTGTTGTATCCAAAAAGAGGATATGCGCTTTATCCGCATAAGCAGCAAGTATCGCCTCGCTTTGCTCTCGGGTCGCACGACCGACAGCAATAATGTGTTTCTTTGCCTTTTGTACAACTTTACCCATGCGCCACAATGTGCAGGCAAGGCATCCAATATGTCAAGGCTATTTAGACCGAGCCAAGCGTTTTTATGCGGGCCTTCGGATGCACTTCATTTTGTGACATCACAACGATATCAGGCCGAAAACGCTCAATCACAGAACGCACGTAAGGGCGGATAGCACCAGAGCTTAACAAAACAGGCGTTTCTCCCTGCTGAATAAGCTCATCATACCTCTCTCTCACCGCACCAATAAACTCTTGCAGCATCGTAGGCGCCATAGCGAGTTGACGCTCCTCACCTTCGCCGATCAAACTCTCAAGATAATTTTGTTCCCACTGCGGAGATAACGTGACCAGTTTCAATACCCCGTTCATATCGGCGAACTGATTACATATCTGGCGCGACAAGCGCATACGAACGTGCTCGGTAATCAAGCCACTGCTTTTGGTATAAGCTGTCGCCTCAGAAATCCCTTCAAGAATAGCCGGCAAGTCTCTGATTGAGATACGTTCTGATACAAGTGATTGCAATATACGCTGCAAACCTGTCACTGTAATCTGGCTTGGCACGACATCACTCACCAGCTTCTGATTTTCATCCGGCAACTCATCAAGCAGCTTTTGCGTTTCAGCATAAGAGATAAGGTCAGTCATGTTGTCCTTGATAATCTCTGTCAGATGGGTCGTTACAACCGTTGAGGCATCAACGACTGTGTAGCCCTTGAAATGGGCTTCTTCCTTATATTTCTGGTCGACCCACATGGCTGGAAGACCGAATGTCGGCTCAACAGTGCTTTCACCGGGGAGATCGATCTCCGCCCCTGTCGGATCCATACAAAGCAGCATATTCGGGCGGATTTCGCCCCTGCCAGACTCAATCTCCTTGATGCGCACAACATAAGAGTTAGCAGGGAGCTGTAAATTATCCTGCACGCGAACAGACGGAAGGACAAACCCCATATCCTCGGCCAGCTGGCGCCTTACTCCCTTGATCTGATCCGTGAGCTTTTTATCACCCGCCTGCGCATTCACCATCGATAACAGGCCATAGCCAAGCTCGATACGAATCGTATCCATCGTCAAGGAATGAGAAATCGGTTTTTCTACGTGCTCTGTTTTTGTTGCCTCAAGCAAGGCTTGCTGCGCCTGCTCTTCTTTTTCTATCTCAGATGACTTCCATGTAAAATAAGCAATCGCGGCCGAGCCAGCACCCAACGCGAAAAACGGCACAAACGGGATACCAGGCAAAAGCCCGAGCATAAACATAAGCCCCGAGCTCATCCCGAACGCCCCCGGATACTTCTTAAACTGTCCAAACAGAGCGTCCTGCGTTGTTTGCGCAATCCCCGCCTTAGAGACAAGAATACCCGCAGCAATTGAAATCACAAGCGCCGGAATTTGACTGACCAGACCGTCACCAATAGTAAGGATAGTATATGTTTCCGCAGCCTCGGAGAGGTTCAAACCTTGCGAAATCGTTCCATAGATAATACCGCCAATAATATTGATGAACGTAATCAAAAGCCCTGCGATCGCATCACCGCGCACAAACTTTGCCGCACCGTCCATAGACCCGAAAAAGTTACTTTCTTGCTCCAGATCCTGCCGCTTTTGCTTAGCTTCGGCCTCGGTAATAAGGCCCGAGGAAAGGTCACTATCAATGGCCATTTGTTTTCCGGGCATTGCATCAAGAGAGAAACGCGCAGCAACTTCGGCAATACGCCCAGATCCCTTTGTAATCACAACAAAGTTGACGATCACAAGAATAGAAAAGACAATAGCCCCGATGATATAGCTATCCTGAATGATAAAATTACCAAAAGCCTCGATCACGTCTCCGGCGGCGTCTTGTCCCGTATGCCCATTGGCCAGAATCAAGCGTGTAGATGCCAGATTCAACGCCAGTCTCAGCATCGTCGCGATCAAAAGCACCGTCGGGAACGTAGAAAAATCAAGAGAGCGCTCAATAAAAAGCGCCATCATCAAAACCAGAACAGCAAAGCTGATTGAAAAAACCAGCAATATATCCAGCAACATAGCCGGCATCGGAAAGATAAATGAAACAATAATTGCGACAATACCAAGCGCAAGATAAAAGCGCCCGCTCAGGATAGAATCCTGCAAGCCCTTCATTGAAAAATTCGGTCCTGTTGCTGATGCGTTTTCGGCCATGAAACTCTTTGTACTGTTGTAATGTCCATCATAGCGCAAAAGCCCCAGAGAGACAATTGAAAGCCGAGTAAGAAAAAAATTTTAGAATAAACTTGACAGAACAGATATTTTAACCTAAAAAGATACATATATTATACATAAAAAAGAGGCAAGTATGAGCGTAGCTATCCTTGAAGATTACAGAATCAATGCAAAAAGAGAATTCAATGTTGCAGCCCACGTTAAATTCCAGAACAAAGAAAAAGGCTATGCTGTCTTAAGCGTAAGAGTAGGCAAAGATGCGGAAGGGAATTGGAAATACCGAGACCACTTCGCAAGCGCCGCTTCTTTTAAAGGCATTGATTTCCAAAACCTGCAAGACGGCACAGCCGTGTTTTTTAACATTGATAAAACAAGTGAAAGAACATTTGGCAATCATCATGCTGCAAATGTACGCATTATGTCAGAAGAAGATAAAGCAAGATACTTTCCCGAAAACACACCTTTTTAAGGGCAAGGGAAAAGGAAAGAAAACGATTACGTCTTATCCCTTGGCCGCAGGCACTGAAACGCCTTCATCCTGATACTGATTAAGCTTATTACGTAATGTCCGTATAGAAATACCCAGAATTTTTGCGGCATGGGTTCGATTACCAAGACAGTGATCCAAGGTATTCAAAATCAGATCACGCTCGACATCAGCGACAGAGCGACCGACAAACGATGACGTATCCGCCGCCTCATCGCCTTTTTGCCGCTGCGAAGATACCGCATCATCCGATGAACCCACAGGTTTCACCGGTGTCTCAACCCCTTCGTCCTGCGGCGCAAGTGATGGCGTCTGATCGGCAGCACCCGTACCGGTTGCGACATCATCCATCTCCATATTGATATGGATCGCATCGGCCTCGACTTCGTCTTCTATTGAAATCAGGATGGCACGGTGCATTGCATTCTCAAGCTCTCGGATATTACCTTTCCAACGATGCCCCCGAACTTTCTCGGCAGCCTCGGCAGATATTTTTTTCTTCGCCACGCCATTTGCCTCGGCATATTTATCAAGAAAGAACTGCGCTAAAACCGGGATATCAGAGGGCCGCTCTCTCAGTGCGGGCAATTTAACATTCACAACATTAAGGCGGAAATAAAGGTCTTCACGAAACTCACCTTTTTTCACGCTGCTTTCAAGATTACGGTTCGACGTGGCAAGGATACGCACATCTACTTTCACAGGTTCTTTACCGCCGACACGGTCAATCACCCGCTCTTGAATAGCGCGCAATAACTTAGCCTGAAGCGTTGGATGCATCTCAGAGACCTCATCCAGCAGAAGGGTTCCGCCATTTGCCTCTTCGAATTTACCCAGACGTCGTGACACCGCCCCTGTGAACGCTCCCTTTTCATGTCCGAAAAGCTCGGATTCGAGAAGATTCTCAGGAATAGCCGCACAGTTCAGCGCAATAAAAGGGCCGTCTTTGCGTTTGGACTTGCGGTGAATATAACGTGACATCACCTCTTTACCCGTACCAGACTCACCCGTAATCAGGACTGTCGCCTCGCTCGGCGCGATCTGGTCAGCAAGCTTGACGACCTTTTGCATCGCCTCGTCACCAGCAATCATATCTGTTTCTTCTTCGGTAATCGCCTCAAAAACAGCCGCGATCATCTCTTCGTCTGGGGGAAGCGGTATATATTCTTTGGCACCGGCCTTAATCGCTTCAACCGCTGCCCTTGCATCGGATTGAATACCGCAAGCGATAACCGGCAAATAAATACGTTCTGCATCAAGCGCCGAGACAAACTTTCGAATATCCTGTTTTACATCCACCATAACGGCATCAGCACCTTTGCCCGAACGCAAAGCGCCTAAGGCGGACTCAATATCCTCACAGTGAAGGAGTTTTGCGCCGCGCTTAAGCGCGATCTTACCCGCTTCGGAAATTTTGCTTTCAAGCTGTCCGACGATCATTAGGCGCATGGCCATAGAGATTACCCCTCATATCATTCATATAACGTTCGTTTTATGTACTAAAATATATAATGCGTTCATCGGGTGGGAGCAAGGCATTGAGTTGCAACTCTAACTGGCGCGGATTTTCCTGATGGGAAATAGAAAGCACAGTCGTCAGGATCATTGATTTAATCAAAGCATCCTGGTTGCTGTTGCGCTCCACCTTTGCAGCCAAAGGAGAAATAACAACAGTCCCAAGCAAAGCGCCGTAAAATGTTGTCAAAAGCGCGATCGCCATGGCCGGCCCGATGTTATCCGGCTCTTTCAACACAGAAAGCATCTGAACAAGCCCCACCAGAGTTCCGATTAACCCCATCGCAGGCGCCACCTCAGCTGCTCGGCGCAATATCCCCGATGATTTGCGGGATATCTCGGTCGCAGAATCGAGCTCTTGTTGTAAAATCATGTAAATTTTATCTGTCTCAAAACCGTCAATCACATATTCAAATGCCTTGTGCAAATCTGGATCTTTTTTCATTTCATCCATATGATCGCCAAGCGCCAGAACACCGCGCTGACGAGCAACCACCGCCAGATCCATAAGCTGCATAGCCATTTGCCTTGGCGCCCGAGACGGATGGATAAGCGTAGAAAAGATAATACGCCCCAATTTCGCAAGATCGGATTTCGCATAGGACACGGCCGTTACAGCCAAAGTACCGCCAAGAACGATCATCAATGCCGCAGGGTTTAAGAATGCTTGCGGAGACCCGCCGACGACCAGCGCCGAGGCAATAAGACCCAGAGCAATAAACAGCCCACCAATCGTGATATAATCAACCTGCTGACCGGGAGGGTGAATACGGATACTGGACGGCCCCTTTGCGGCAGCCGCACCTGCATTTTTTTCCGGTGCTGATTGTGTGTCTGTTTCGGCCATTTCTTGCCCTTAATGTTTCGACCGGTCGGCGTTATTTAGCTCGACCTGTCGGATTTAATAATCTCAGTCATTGTAACGCCAAGCTTATCTTCGACGACGACAACTTCACCACGCGCAACCAGGCGGTTATTCACATAGATATCAATCGCCTCACCGACTTTGCGGTCAAGCTCAACGACGGCTCCACGACCAAGTTTCAGCAACTGAGAAACCTGCATTGTAGAACGCCCCAGAACCGCAGATATCTGAACCGGCACATCATAAATTGCCTCGACATCCTGAACCATCGGCTCACCGAACTCAAAATTCTCGGCTTCATCATGGTTATCACTCGGGTCGCGCATCTCTTCCAGAGACATCGCATCCTTTATCGTCGCAGCCTCATCAGCACCTGCATTCTCAGCCTGCGCCGTGTCTTCATTGTTGTTGTTTTCGTCGTCAGCCATGTTTGCATTCCTTAAAACAGTATTAATACGACATCATTAAAAAGAGTTTAAGATGTTTGCCGCTTCGCCTCAAGCCTAAGATTTCTCATCCGCCTCAGTTTCATCCAGCTTATCCACATCCGGCTCCATAGGGTCTAACTCAGAAACGTCTTCCTCGGAGCTCCGTTTGAGCTCAGCGTCCTCTTCCAAAACAACGCCCTCAGCCTCTGCATCAACGGGCGTTTCACCCATATCAGAAGCAAGTTCCCCACCTGTCTCACTCATCCCCACGCCATAAGCGGCGTCAAATCGAGCAAGCTCATCCTCCAGAACCTGCATGATTTGCGCCTGAACCTGAGCGACCTTACGCTGCACACCGCCGTCACCCCAACTGATAACGACATCCTCTATATCCATAGACGGGTCAGACCGCACAGTAAGATCTACGCCGGGAAGTTTCTCATTGATAATTTCCTCGAGGCGCTTAGCCTGATCGGGGTGAATGCGAATAGACAGTTTTTCAGGCTCATCCTCTTGTGCAATTTTTGACAAAACAAAGCCCTCTAAGTCCCTACCCTGACTTATTTTTTTAAAGTCAGGCAGCAGCTTCTCACAGACAGATAAGGTCAAAGCGACAGCTTCACGCTCGAACAAACGGCGGCGCGCCTCTTCAGCCTCATTCAGTGCCTGAATTTGAACGGATAAAGCACTGATCTTTTGAGATATTTCCTGATCTATCGACTGAAAAGCTTCATCCTTGCCCTGACGTACACCATCTTCGAGACCGCGATCATACGCCTCTTGCCTTGCCGCAGCCAGCTCTTCCTCAGAAAAGGTCGGCGGTGGCGGAGCCTCCGGCTCTTTTGGCTTTTGCGGCTCATCAAATTTATTTTCATCAAAGAAAAACTTTTCCACGATTATCCTGTTTGCGCTTATTTGAAATACCTCTTATCGCCACGAAGCGGCAAAGAGCATTAATATATCATCTGGTCTTCTGCGGCATCAGAAGCGATTGTGATCTCGCCCCTAGCCTCAAGGTCTTTGGCGATATTAACAACGTAGGTTTGGGACTCTTCCACATCCTTAAGCTTCACAGGCCCCATTGCCTCCATATCCTCGCGCATAATCTTCGCAGCACGCTCTGACATATTCGAGAAGAACAAATCTTTCACAGTATCCGATGCCCCCTTCAAAGCCATAGGAAGCTTCTCCTTGTCCACCGCACGGATGAGCGTTTGCATCGACGCAGGATCCAGCCCCTCAAGATCGTCAAATGTAAACATCAAAGAACGAATTTTCTCGGCTGCATCAGGCATTTGCGACTCAAGAGCTTCCATAAACTTCGACTCGGCGGCACGCTCCATATTGTTGAAAATCTCAGCCATCATTTCATGCGAGTCACGACGGCTTGTACGCGCCAAATTCGACATAAACTCTGTGCGCAAGGTTTTCTCGACATCCTCGATAACTTCCTTCGTCACAGCCTCCATCTTCAGCATACGCTGCATAACCTCAACAGCAAAATTCTCGGGCATCAGCGCCAAAACCTTTGCCGCATGGTCTGTCGCAATTTTAGATAAAACCACGGCAACAGTTTGCGGGTATTCTTTCTGCAAAAAACTGGCAAGCACATCTTCATTCACATTACCAAGCTTTTCCCACATAGTTCGCCCGGCGGGACCACGAATTTCCTCCATGATATCGCCGACCTTGTCCTTCCCAAGAACACGGCTCAACAGGCGCTCTGTTGTATCAAGAGAACCTACCAAAGACGATGTACCCGACATCTGCTCGGCAAAATCAACAAACAAGCGCTCAACGATAGAGGCATTAACCTTACCGAGGCTCGACATCACTTGAGAAACCTCTAAGATCTCTTCGTCATCCATATATTCGAAAAGACGTTTGGCATGATCTTCTCCCAAGGCCAGCATAAAAATAGCTGCCTTTTCAGCACCTGATAGCGTTCTATAGTCCTCTCTTACGCGTAATCCTGCCATAGCCTCTTTACTACTCTTTTCTTATTTCGTTCGGTTTAATCCGAACTCATCCACTGCCTGATAACAGACACGGTTTCATTCGGATGTGAGTTCACAATTTCACCAACCTTCTTAACAGTCGATGCTTTAACCTTACCTTGCACGGCGGCCATATCGATAGAGATGCCATCTTGCGACTGCCCGCCAGCGCCTTCGAAATTCAACTCCGAGTCGCCATAATGCTCGCCATCACCGCCGCCTTGAGATGGTGGCGCAAGCGCCGCCTTGCTTTGCGCCTCAAGAAGCGGATCAACTCTATCGTCATCTTCCTCGACCACTTCCTGCATAGAGCGGAAAAGCTGGGTCAGGATCGGCTTCACAACAAGCAAGATAACCAGCAGAAGCATAATACCAAGCGTGAGCATCTGAACCGTCTCCAACAGCTCACTCCGCCTAAACCCGAAAATCATATTCTCGGCCTCTGGATCTTCGAAATCCATCTCGGCAAAGCGCAAATTCACGACTTCAAGTGAGTCGCCACGACTTTGGTCAAAGCCCACAGCCGAGCGGACAAGCGTTCTGATCTGATTCATTTCCTGTTCCGAGCGCGGCTCATAAACACGGTTACCCTCAGCGTCTGTTGTGTATGTCCCGTCAACGATTACAGCAACCGACAAACGTTGAACCTCACCACTTTCGCGCACAGTGCTTTGAATCGTTTTAGAAATTTCAAAATTGGTCAATTCTTCAATACGAGAAGTCTCGGAAGCGGGGCCGGCAGAGCCGCCGCCATCAAGCCCCTCCAACCCCGGCAGGTTATTATCCACGGTCACAGCCTGATTTCCGGCCTGCGTTTCACGCTCACTTTCCTCAATCACCTGAGTAGAACGGGTAACCTGCCCTTCCGGATCATAGATCTCAGCATTGGTTGAAACACGGTCAAAATCAAGATCGGCAGTCACAGTTGCGCGAACCTGATTAATACCGACCACGCGGCCGACCAAATCCTCAATAGAGCGCGTCATGCGCGCTTCGAAACTACGACGCATTTCATCTGCGCGAGAACCGACACCGCCCATAGCAGTCCCATCATCGTCACGATCACCACCCGCGAGCAAATTCGCCTCATTATCCAAAATTGTCACTGCACGAGCACGCAGCTCGGGTACGGCATTGGCAACCAGATTCTGGATCGCATAAATCTGTTTTTGGTTGAGTCTTGCCGCAGGATTAAGCTTAAGCGTAACGCTGGCCGTCGCCTCACGCGCCTCACGCGCGAACAACTCGCGAGTTGGCAACACAATATGCACCTTTGCACCGACCACTTGATCGAGAGCCATAATCGTGCGCGACAACTCACCTTCAAGAGCCCGCTTTTTATTTAAATTCTGCATAAAGGTCGTGCTGCCGAAGCCTGATTGCTTGTCAAACACCTCATACCCAAGAGAGCCGCCATTCGGCAGTCCCGCCTCGGCAAGAAGCATCCGTGCACGTCCGATCTCGCTTTCAGGTACAAATACCTTTGTCCCATCCGCAGAAACCTGATAGCGGATACTATTCCCCTCAAGCTCGGCAGCAACAGCCGCACTGTCGGTTGAGGTCAAATCAGAATACAGCATAGACAGGCTCGGCTCTGACACACGGAAGGACACAAACACGAAAAAGATAAGTAACATGAATATCACGATACCCATCACGCCGAGACGTGCCGGACCAAGGCCTTTTAATGTATCTATAAAATTATTTTGTGCCATACTTTGTGCGAACTCACTGAATGTGTATTGTCTAGCCTACTGCCGATGCTTATTAATATATATGAGTTTTCTCGACTGCGCAACGAATTGAATTTACACAGCAAAAAGGATAAGCTCATACCAAATCAGATTATACCGCAGCAGCGGTTAGGATTGTATTAAGATTTGTTAAGATATAGATAATTTTTTATGGATCAAGCACCAGCAACATCTTGGAAAGACAGGCTTTCCCCTATCGCTAAACGTAGGCTCGAACAGTTTTGCGCCAATAAGCGCGGCTTCTGGTCTTTGTGGATTTTCCTGTTTTTATTCCTCTTTATGCTATTTGCAGACATAGTCGCAAATGACAAACCACTGCTTATTAAATTTGAAGATCAACTCTATTTTCCCATGATTATCAGCTACGCGGAAACCGAATTCGGCGGTGACTTCGAGACCGAAGCCGATTACCGTGACCCTTTTGTAACCGATCTTATTCACGAAAAGGGATGGATGATATGGCCCCCTATCCCCTTCAGCTATGACACCATTAATTACAATTTGACCGTCCCCGCCCCTTCGCCGCCATCAACAGAAAACTGGCTTGGTACAGACGATCAGGGACGAGACGTCCTTGCCCGCCTTATCCACGGGATGCGGCTGTCTGTTCTATTCGGACTCGCCCTCACAGTATTAAGCACCATTATTGGCGTGATCGCAGGTGCTGTACAAGGGTTTTACGGTGGGACTGTCGACCTGCTGTTTCAACGTTTTATCGAGATATGGTCCGGCCTGCCCGAGCTGTTCATCCTCATCATCATGGCAAGCCTGATTGAGCCAAGCTTTTTGAGCCTGCTGCTGATTCTCCTCTTATTCTCATGGACAAGACTTGTCGATGTCGTGCGCGCCGAGTTCTTGCGCGCCCGTAATTTTGACTATGTACGAGCAGCACGCGCCTTGGGCGTTCACGACCTTGTCATCATGAAACGCCATGTCCTGCCCAATGCCATGGTCGCAACATTGACCTTTATGCCCTTTATCCTAACGGGTTCTATCACAGCACTGACCTCACTGGACTTTCTTGGTCTCGGCCTCCCGCCCGGATCTCCTTCAATCGGAGAAATGCTAGCACAGGGGAAAAACAACCTACAAGCGCCGTGGCTTGGCTTAACCGCCTTTGTCTCTCTCGCGACCGTGCTTACTTTGCTGACATTTATCGGCGAGGCTGTACGTGATGCCTTTGATCCCAGAAAAACAAGCTTATAACGTAACCCCTCATATTTTTCATAATATGTTTGCTTTTCCTTAAGAGCTTCTGGTATATATTAGAAAGATAAGGAAAGGATCTGTTTCGTGACTGTTTTATTTATCGCTTCGTTTATTGGCACTTTGACTATGACTTATCTGCTTTCACGCAACAAAGCAGCATCCCGCGTCAAGACCAAATCCCGAGGCTAAAAACCTCACATCTCGTATAGACTTCAATAAGCGCACCATATATCCTGCGTTATATGAGTATGCCCTTATTAAAAGTAGATAATCTCAGCATTGATTTTCGCAGCAAAGACCGTCTGGTCAGTGCAGCCCGCAATATCAGCTTTAACATCCAAAAAGGAGAAAGCGTAGCTCTTATCGGCGAGTCCGGCTCGGGCAAATCTGTAACTGCTCTTTCTATATTACAGCTGCTCCCCTACCCGAGCGCCTCTAACCCAAACGGCCAGATCACATATGACGGCCAAGAACTTGTAGCAGCCAAAGAGCAGACCCTTAATCAAATTCGCGGACGAAGAATCGGCATGATCTTTCAGGAGCCGATGACAGCGCTCAACCCGCTGCATACAATTGGCAAACAAATCGGCGAAACTTTGCGTCTACATCAAGGCATGAGCAAAGACGCGGCTCTTAAAGAAACAAGAGAATTATTAAAACTGGTTCAGCTGGACATTTTACAAGATCGTCTTGATGCCTATCCGCATGAGCTCTCAGGTGGCCAGCGCCAGCGTGTCATGATTGCAATGGCTCTTGCCAATAAGCCGGACCTTCTGATTGCCGACGAACCAACCACGGCACTCGATGTCACTGTACAGGCTGAGATACTTGCCTTGCTCAAACGTCTACAACAAGAACTCGGCATGGCACTCTTACTTATCAGTCACGACCTCAATCTGGTCAAACATCACTGTACACGGGTATGCGTCATGAAGGATGGCGAGATTGTCGAGCATGGGAGCGTCACATCTATCTTTGACACGCCTGAGCACCCCTATACCCAGAAACTAATGGCGGCTCTGCCCAGCGGCCAACCCGCAGCGATGGCACAGGATGCGAAAACAATCTTAAAGGCAGATAATGTTGCCGTACATTTTCCAAAGACTAAAAGCTTTTTTGGACAGGCAAAACAAGTCGTGCGTGCTGTCGACAACATTTCACTCGAACTTCGGGAAGGTGAAACGCTCGGCATAGTCGGTGAGTCCGGCTCAGGTAAATCAACCCTAGCATTCGCTTTACTCAAACTTATAAACCCGAGCGCGGGAACCATTACGTTTGAAGGCCAAAACATCCACGACCTAAACGGTAAAGCGCTCAAAGCACTACGCGCAGACATACAAATTGTCTTTCAAGATCCGTTTGGCGCGCTATCCCCGCGTATGTCAGTCGGTGATATTTTGGCAGAAGGGTTACTGGTCCACCATAAAGGCATGGAAAAATCCGACCGCGACACACGTGTCAAACAGGCATTGGAGGAAGTCGAGCTTTCTCCGTCTATGGCCGACCGCTACCCGCATGAATTCTCAGGCGGGCAACGCCAGAGGATCGCCATTGCCCGCGCATTGATCCTAAAGCCAAAGCTCATTGCCTTGGACGAGCCGACCTCGGCACTTGATATGTCCGTTCAAATCGGTGTGCTTGACCTTTTGCGACGTATTCAAAAAGAGCGCCGACTAAGCTATCTTTTCATCAGCCATGATTTACGCGTGGTCAAAGCCATGTCTCATAACATTATTGTCATGAAAGACGGCAAAGTGGTTGAGAGGGGCTCCGCCGAAGACGTTTTTGAAAGACCGCAAGAAGCTTACACAAAGCGCCTATTGGCAGCCTCTTTCCTAAACACGGAAAAAACTGACCGGTAATTCCAGCCTCTTTTCCTTTGGCGGCTATATGGGAATTATCTCCGACAACGTCAAAAAATACATAAACCATTGATACAAAAGAAAATATAAAAACTGGCACGCTTCTCGCAATGTCTTTTACCAGGTAAAGCCGCCCCGCATAACACAAATGATAATAAAGGGTGGCAAAGGTTTAAAAGGTAAAGGACGAAAAGCATGGAAAATACCAGCCTCATTGTGCTGTCGAAACAGCTAAGCGTCAGACGCAATCTCGATCTGATTGCCAACAATATCGCCAACGCCAATACAACAGGCTTCAAAAGCCAGCATTTAATGTTTGAAGAATATCTTCAGAAAATGGGCGGCAGCAACAATTCCTATGAAATGGTCTCTGATTACGGCCAGTTCATGAACACGGCACAAGGTGCCTTCGAAACAACAGGCACCCCCCTTGATCTGGCAATTGAAGGTGAAGGCTATTTCTCAGTCAAAACCGCCGCTGCAGAAGCCCGCTACACCCGAGCCGGTGAGTTCCAGCTCAATGCCGCAGGCGAAATCGTAACATCACAAGGCTATCCTGTTCTGGACACACGCGATAACACAATCCAAATTCCGGCCGGCACCAATGAAATCAAAATCACCAAAACAGGTGAAGTTATGGCCGATGGCGCACAAGTCGGACAAATCGGCGTATGGGAATTTGATAATATTCAAGAAGTCGCACAGATAGGTAACAACCTTTATGCGGCAAAAAATGCGCAACCTCAGGCAGCGGAAAACAGCTTTATACAACAAGGAATGGTCGAGAAATCAAACGTGCAACCAATCATTGAAATGACGCGGATGCTTAAGATTTCACAAGATCATCAACGCAGTTCACAAATCGTAAAAGACGAGCATGAAAGGATGCGAACAGCCATCCGCTCACTCGGCGACACACAATCATAAGCAACGGCAAGAATAGCCGCTTAAAACAAGAAGGAAAGGAAGAAACCATGCTATCACTCAATATCGGCGCAACAGGAATGCTCTCTCAGCAAACCAACGTAGATGTTATCTCAAACAACATCGCCAACATGAACACAAATGGTTACAAACGCCAACGCGCACAGTTTCAGGACTTGCTGTATCAAAACATTGTGCGTCCGGGCGCCAGCTCTTCTGATGTCGGGACAATTATCCCATCAGGTATCCAGCTCGGTCTTGGTGTGAAAACAGCATCCGTTCACCGCCTCCATCTGCAAGGCTCGCTTGAACAAACAGGCAATCCGCTAGATTTGGCGATTGCCGGCGAAGGATATTTCCAAGTGCAAATGCCAAGCGGTGAAACGGCTTATACACGTGACGGATCCTTACAGATCAACCAGGACGGTGAGCTGGTCACCAGCAGCGGCTACCCTCTGGAGCCGGCCGTAACCGTTCCTCAAGACGCACAGGAGATCGTTATTAACGCCAGCGGTGAAGTTCTCGCCAAACTCCCCGGACAGGTCAATATGGCCAATCTGGGGCAAATTCAGACAGCTTTGTTCCCGAACAAAGCCGGCCTTGAAGCCATCGGTCAGAACCTCTTCCTTGAAACAGAAGCCTCCGGCGGCGCAGTAACAGGTAGCCCCGACTCAGAAGGTTTTGGCCGTATCGATCAAGGTTTGCTGGAATCATCGAACGTCAATCCTGTTGAGGAAATCACCAAGATGATCTCGGCACAACGTGCCTATGAAATGAACTCTCAGGTCGTACAAGTTTCTGACCGTATTCTGGAGACAACATCCAATCTGAGATAATCAGGTGATATAGCCCAAAGGTTGTAACGCATAAAGAAAGGTAAATGGAGAAAGCATCATGAAACCGAGCCTATTGAAAAAAACACTGAGCCATTTGCGCATCGCCTTCAAGGTGTTGGTGATGAGCGGTGTGATGATCGGCGCCATGTTGCTCTATATCTCATCCATTGCAAATGCAGCGATCTTGAACCCTAATGTAGAGATATCGGAAGAGCATATCCGCCTTGGCCATGTCTTTTCCGGTATCGAGGGAACACAGGCCGCAAACTACATCCTTGGCCCTGCACCTGAGATCGGACGCAACGTTGTCTTGAACGCACCGACTTTGCGCAAACTTGCCCGCACATTCGGTCTGGATTGGCAGTCTCGCAACAATTACGAACAGGTTGTGATTTCTCGTGCAGCCACGATTATCGAAGCAGAGCGCATCGAAGATGCCGTCAAAGCAGCATTGCGCGACCAAGCGATCCATGGTGAGCACCGCTTTTCTATCGACCCCGTGCGTCAAGATCTCGTTTTGCCCGGCCATTATATGGACACGGTACGCGTTGAAAACATCGCACTGGACCGCAATACAAGCCGTTTTCACGCAACAGTTGTAGCCCCTGCCAGCGGGGCGCCCGTCAAGCGCCTCGACATTACAGGCAAGCTTGAATATCTGGTTGAAGTCCCAGTCGTGAACCGTCGCATCCGTCGCAATGAGGTGATCGAACCGGCCGATATCAAGATGATCGAACTGGCCGAATATCAAGTAAGCGCCGATATGGTTCTGGACGAAGCAGACCTGATTGGCATGACACCGCGCCGCATCCTGATCGAAGGACAAGCGATACAAGCAGCCGACATCGTCCGCCCGCATATCGTAAAACGTGGAGATCGTGTCACTATGCAATATTCCGCCGGTGTCTTGAACCTGACAACAGTCGGAAAAGCCCTGCAAAACGGTGCAGAAGGTGACAATATCCGTGTCGTTAACTTAAAAAGCAACCGCACAGTAGACGCCTTTGTCACAGCAGAAAATACGGTCAAGGTCAGCCATTAAAAGAAAATGACCACTCTTCAGGTAAAGGAGAAGACAGATGACAAGCAAAAATGAAAAAACACACAAGGCCCTGTGGAAGGCCGCAATGAAAAGCGTACTGATCGGCGCCACAGCTCTATCCCTTACTGCCTGTGGCGCAGCCAGCCGCATCGCCAATATCGGCACGGCACCCGATATGTCGAGCATAGATGATGCGGATTTGCGCCTATCACAAAAACCGGTTCGCCTGCCTATGCCCAGAGAAATTGTACAAGAGCGTAATCCGAACTCGATCTGGCAGACCAGTCGCACAACCTTCTTTGAAGATCAGCGTGCAAATGAAATTGGCGACATCTTAACCGTCATTATTGAAATCAACGAAGAAGCTGCGATTGAGAATGAATCTTCACGCAGACGTTCGAGCTCCGAAGATGCGCAAGCACCTTCCTTCATGGGCTATGAAGCCTTCCTTGACGAGATCTTTGCCGAAGGCATTGATGCTGCGGATCTTGTGAATTTCGGCCAAACCTCAAATTATTCCGGCGGTGGCGAGATCGAACGCGAAGAAGAAATCACAATGCGTATGGCGGCCATGGTCACACAGACATTGCCAAACGGCAATCTCATCATCCATGGCAAGCAAGAGCTTTTGGTGAATTTCGAAAAGCGTATTTTGCAAGTCGATGGCGTGATCCGCCCCGAAGACATCTCGGTCGGCAATACAATCAGCTATGACCAAATCGCACAAGCGCGCTTCGTCTATGGCGGAGAAGGACAGATTACTGACGTCCAGCAGCCTCGCTATGGCCAACAGCTTTACGACATCATTTTCCCATTCTAACTTGAGTTCAGAAAGGCTCTCATAAAGACGTAAGACAAAATAACGAATTCGCCAAAGGCTACGTGCTATAGGCTTTGGCAAGCAGACTACCTTTACCTACTTTACCTACCTTACCTTTACCTATAACCGGCGCATGGCCTTCCCAGCGCCGGTTTTTCTTATTTGGGTATAAGCATATTATCAGGCGCCAGCGTAAGTCCGAAAAGCCTGCGGTGGTGCAAAAATTTACTTTAAGGAATGTGTTTCGGATAAGTTAACGGACAAAATAGAGAGCTAGTGGCACTCTTTGTTTGCGCGAAGTTCTTTAAGAGCTAGCTCTCGCTGTAAAATAGATTTCTCTGCCTCGTTTTTTTCCATCGCATTACCAATACCGAAGTCTCCCAAAAAACCTGCAACTGAGGCTGCGTTGATCTCAGAACCTTCGACAAGTTGTCTTCTAGCTTCGTCTACTTTAGAAAGCTCGATTTCAATATCTCTGCAGCTATAAAATCTTTTTTCTGTATCCGAGACAGGTTGAAGTCGATCATATCGCTTAGTAGCGCAGGCTGAAACAAAGCAACATAAAGCTAAAACAAGAACCTTATGCATGATTTCTATTCCTCATCACGCATAGTGCGCTCTTTGCGTTCATGACGCTCTTGCGCTTCAATGCTCAACGTTGCGATTGGACGAGCCATAAGGCGAGCAACATTGATTGGTTCGCCTGTCTCTTCACAATAACCGTAATCATCATCTTCAAGACGAGCCAGAGCTTTGTTGATTTTATTAATCAACTTGCGCTCGCGGTCGCGTGTGCGAAGCTCAAGCGCGTGATCTGTCTCTTCCGAAGCACGGTCTGTCAAATCAGGCTTTTGCAGTTCAGTACCCTGCAACGTATTTGCGATTGTATCGCTTGATTCTTTCAAAAGCTCAGCACGCCAGTTCAGTAACTCACGGCGAAAATAAGCCTGCATAACGGAATTCATGAACTCGCCCTTATCCTGGCGAGGATCATAATCATGGGGAATGGTGATGGAGTCCAAATCAGACATCGTTATCCTCTTCACATATATGTTCTTTAGCAATGCCAAAGGACTATAAAAACAATGGCTAAAATAGCAAGAAAAAAAGATGTTTTAGCGATTATCTTTTGTGCAGATTATCATAATTATCTCTGCTTTTTGTTGTTTTTCTATAAACACAGCGTAAAATCATAGTCATGAAACGAGGCAATGTCCTATTCCTGATCCTATTAGCCATCGCATTGTTTGCCGTGCTTAGCTATGCCGTAACACAATCTTCACGTTCAAGTGGGAGAGACGCAGCAGCAGAAAACGCCATCACCGATGCCGCACAAATCATGCAATACGCAGCCAACATATCCACGATTATCCAAAGGTTAAGACTATCAAACAACTGTAAAGCCAGTGATATCTCTTTCGAAGGCGCGGCATCCAATCCTTACACGCACACCCCGCCAGCAGAGAATAAATGCAAGGTCTTTCATACTGATGGTGGTGGTATCAGATACAGAGGCATCGAGCTCTCTTACCAAGAAGAACATCCTTTTTTTACAGGAGCGATAAGAATAGAAGGCATCGGCACATCAGCTCCTGAGCTAACAATGCTTGTGCACTCTATAACGCCAGAGATCTGCCAACACCTGTTTGAAAAACTTTATAGTTTTTCGCGTTACACCGGAAATGACACGGTCGGAAGTGCCGCAGCGTTTATAGGAACCTTTTCAGTAACAGGTATGATTGGTGACCAAGCACCTGAACTCGCCGGAAAACCAATTGGCTGCTGGGATGACGGCTCGCAACCCAGACATTTCTACTATGTGCTGGAAGAGCGTTAAGATGTCAAACAAAGGAAATGTCCTATTCCTGATCCTATTAGCCATCGCATTGTTTGCCGCGCTTAGCTATGCCGTAACACAATCTTCACGTTCAAGTGGGAGAGACGCAGCAGCAGAAAACGCCATCACCGATGCCGCACAAATCACGCAATACGCTACACTTGTTGAGCAAACAGTCACACGTCTTCGCCTTAGCAATGGCTGCCGCGACACACAGATCAGCTTTGCCGCAGACTCGGATGGCGACGGAAATTGGTATGATGCTGATGACGATTACCACAACCCAAACGCCCCAAGTGATTTCTCTTGCCATGTCTTCCATTCAGCGGGTGGAGCGCTACAAAAAATTGCACCCAAAGCTAGCTGGCTGCTTACATCCTTTATCAACACTACCTATGAAACACATCTAGGCTATTACGTCTTCACAGGCGAATTACCTATCACAGATATTGGCCTGAACCCTGGCGGCGCCGAGTCTTCAGAACTTCTTATAAAA
Organism: uncultured Alphaproteobacteria bacterium; assembly: GCA_964010795.1. Taxonomy (GTDB): domain Bacteria; phylum Pseudomonadota; class Alphaproteobacteria; order Micavibrionales; family UBA9664; genus CAXGMH01. Next base: position 43,876 of record CAXGMH010000003.1, on the reverse strand, counting down.
TTAGGCCTGCTCAAGAAGGAAGTCTGTTTTGCCATTAACAATCAACTAGGCATCGATAATAGCTCAATTAGTGAACAAGTCGCATGGTATGGATATAGCAACCAAGACTTTTTTAGAGGGACATACAGCCTACAAGGTGTAACAGCCTCCATTGGCAATGATACGTTCCCGAGCGGCAAATCATCAGGATGCCTAGAACGCAATGATGTCGGTGGCAATCGAGGCTTATTTCAATTTTACCACGTGCTTATTGCGCGATAGAAAATCATCCCATATTCATCTGGCGTAAAGCGGCCTCTTTAGCAACCTCGAGCTTAGCTATTTCAACCTGCGCGCGCAGATCGATCTCATCAAGCAAAGCCGCCATTTCAGGGTCATCTATGCGTTCACGGTTGCGTGCGACCATATCCCCAATATTTTCCAAATGGGAATAACGCAAGTTACCGTTAATAAGAGCCATTTTAATTTGCTCCAGCGCATCCAAAATATCATGCCCGCGCTTGGCCATACGTTGTTTCGCAGCGCGCTTGGCCGGATCATCCGTCTCCTGAACGGACAAAAGACTATTCACCGAGGCGATGCTTTTGCTTGCTGTTGCTGCCTCGGCATCTCCGGCAGCCGTACTTATCAACGCAGAAAAACCGGATAGGCCGGATGAATCACCCTTTTTACCAGATTTTTTCGTATTTTGTGTCTTATTAGGGCCTTTGGGACCGGATACTTTCATAGCTATCACCTTCTATATTCAGTATAGCAAAAAACGCATAGGCCTTCCAATAGGAAAGAATTGCCGAGCGGCTTATTACGCTCAAGTGGCGTCAAGCTTTTCGCCGAACTGTCGGCGGGACGCGATCGCGCCCTTGGTCTCTGCTCAAGCAGACGACTGTCTGCCGCGAACGGTTTCGCGAAAAGCCTGCGTGACGTCTGAACGCCTTACGTGAAGTGCCACTTGAGCGTATAACAAAATGGCATGGTTCTCGCATATATAAAGGGCAACGTAAGAACTTTATAACAAGAATAAGGGCAGGTAAAACCATGGCCGACCGCAAAGACATTACATTTAAAGAGTTTTTCGCACCGCTCATTCGTGACTTCACCAATCGGCGCGCACGTATAATGTACAAAATGATCTGGGCACTTTTGATCCCGTTCCTTATCCTGTTTTTGATGGCAGCCCCGATAAAATCGGCAAATGCCGCACTTGTGCGTATTAAAGATATCGTGAATTTCGAAGGTGTTCGTGACAACCTTTTAATCGGTTACGGTCTTGTCGTCGGATTGAACGGCACGGGTGACAGCCTGAATAACGCACCATTTACACAGCAATCCCTGATCGGAATGTTAGACCGTCTTGGCGTGAATGTTCGCGGCCAGAACCTCAATACAGGAAACGTTGCAGCCGTGATGGTTACGGCAACTCTTCCTCCATTCGCGGGACTCGGCTCGCGTATTGACGTATCAATCTCGGCAATGGGTGATGCACAATCTTTGCGCGGAGGAACACTTCTTGTAACGCCTCTTATGGGTGCGGATGGTAACGTCTATGCCGTTGCACAAGGCCCTGTGGCTATTGCAGGCTTCTCAGCTGGCGGTGATGCCGAAACAGTTACCCAGAACGTCCCAACCTCAGGCCGTATCCCCAATGGTGCCATCATTGAAAAAGAAGTCGACTACGACCTTGCAGAGATGCGCTCTCTTTCGCTTGCTCTGCGCAACCCCGACTTTACGACGGCACGTCGCATAGCGGAACGCATTAACGCATTCCTCGAAGAAGACCTCGCCCATGTCGAAAGCTCGGCCTCCGTACGCGTGAACCTACCTTTCGATCAGGATGTCGAAGACAATATTGAAGAAGTCATCGAGCAAAAGCGTAATGTTATTGATTTGATCGCCGATATTGAGCAACTCACCGTCGAGCCGGATCAGATTGCCCGTGTGGTTATTGATGAAAGCTCCGGCATTATCGTGATGGGCTCAGAAGTTAAAATTAACACTGTTGCGATTGCACAAGGCAACCTGACAATCCGCGTCACAGAAAGCCCGCAAGTCTCTCAACCCGGTGCCTTTGCCCAAGCTGGTGAGACAGTTACAGTGCCCAGAACGAATATACAAATCGAAGAGGACAATACACAACTCGGAATTTTGAACGAAACACTAACCCTGCAAGACCTGGTCACTGGTCTGAATGCCCTTGGCGTAGGACCGCGCGACATTATCACGATCCTGCAAGCCATTAAATCTGCAGGCGCTTTGCAGGCCGAGATTGAGGTGATGTAGTCGCTATGGACGGAATTGGAATGCAAAACATGATTAGCCAGTCGCTTATGCAATCGCGTGACGCGATGGCAGGATTTGAACGCAAAAGACTGGAGGCAGCTGCCAAGGCAGAAAATCTGACGCCCGAGCAGATGCATCAAATTGAGAAAGCGTCTCAAGACTATGAGGCAGTGTTTCTCTCGGAGATGCTCAATCATATGTTCAAGGATGTCAGTTTTGATCCGATGAACGGCGATAAAAGCTCCGCGCAAGATGTTTATAAAAGCCATCTCGTTCAGGAATACGGCAAAGTTCTTGCATCCCAAGGCGGTATTGGTCTGGCTGACCACCTAAAGGATCAGCTTATCGATTTGCAAACCCGCCAAAAGGCTGTGCCACCGCAATCTGCTGCACAGACTTACCAGCAAAGCGAGGGCGATAAATAAGGAGACTTTAGGCTAAACACAAAACAAGACGCCAATTTCGGGAATGAAAGCGGCGATAAACAAACAGGAAGGATACTGATATGTTAGATAAAACACATACAAAGACACCATCGCAAGTCGCAGACGTGTCCGAAGAGGCACATAGTAAAGCGCCACAAACAGAAATCGATATCATGGCGGAACAACTGCTTGAGATGATCGATAATTTTGATGAATTGCTGCGCAACGAAACCAGCCTTTTATCCGAAGGCAAGCTTTCCGATGTAGCTGAACTTCAAGAGCAAAAAATGGAAGTCGCCAAAGAATATGAGCGTCTTTTGCGCTCAATGACAGACAAGCAAGCCGACTTCAAACAAATATCGAGCTCTTCACTTAAAGAACGCCTAAAAGCTGCTACTGATACTTTCCAGCACGTATTAAAGAAAAACCTGTTCGCTCTCAAATCCGCACAGATTTCTGCCAAGCGCGTTTCCGAGCGCATAGCAAAGGCCGCCCTCAAAGATATTGAACAAGAGGCCGGCACTTATAACGCCAGAGGACAAATCGGCGGGCGAAAAACAACGATCCCCGCAGGCGTTACGGATGGCGCCTATTAATCCCCGTAAACGGCTGTAAAACACCGGGTGAATAAAAGGAAAAGATGAACAAAGGATAAAAGAAATGTCGACCTCTCCTCTCATGATAGTGACGCAAAACTCCGCAGGCCAGAGTCAGGCTGCGGCAAGCTCTGCCATGGCCGCAAATGGTATGCATAATATCGGGCTGGAAGGACAAACGCATTTTTTAACTTTGTTGTTATCTCAGGTAAACAGCGCTCAATCCAGTGGCGCCCTGACACAAACAGGGCAATTAGCTGGCCATTTATCAAACCAGCTCAGCGAGCATATGCAGGCCTTACTAAGTCGGAACGAAACAGGCTTAAGCGCCAAAACAGCCAATATCAGCAACAACCAGACAACACTCAACGAAGCCGCGCTAAAGCTGCGTGCGTTTCTATCTGGCCTACTTGAAAATCAATCAAACCCGACCACGACGAACTCTTCCGCAACAACCAGCACTGCAGGGAGTACTGCATCACTTAACGGCGCAGTCAACACTGCAGCCTCAGGGCGTGGCATGGACCGCATCGACTCACTGTTGCAACAAATGGGCGCCAGTCGTGATGATTTGAATCAAACCGTATCCCGTATTGCCATCGAGCAAGCCTTCGCCAATGCACGTGCCGTTGATAACGCGGGACAGTTCCACGCGCAAGAAGACCTACTCAGCGCACGCCTGACCCCCGGCACGCTTACCGAGGCCATTAGTAAAGCACTTCAGACTCTGGACGCGCTTGGTGCTGAAAATGGCGCACAACAGCAAGGCACACTTAGTGCTGATGCGCAAAGTCTTATTAACTCCAATCAGGGAGAAACACTAAAACAAGCGCTATTACTGACCTCCGGAGTGACTTTGGAAGAAATGAGCCAACTCACACAGCTGGCAGATCAGGAATTAGCACAAGCCACAAATGGCGGCCTCATCATTGGCTTTAGCGGTAAAGATGCCCCCCTATTCCAACCTTCTGAGGCTGCACTTCAAAATGCCGCAGGTAATGCCGCCAATGCAGGCGGGCGCGCGGCAAATGGCCGCAACGGATCAGCCGTTAACGGCGAAGGAAATGGAATGCAGGCCGGCCTGTTAGCCGGTGCAGCAGGCGCACAGGGGCAGTCACAGGCAAACGCCTCCATGCCGAATGAAACGGCGTCCTTACAAAGCGCACCCACAAACACAAACCCTCTGCCCCCTATTCCAAGTGCAGCCGATCCATTTAGTACGGATAACTTCTTCAACCTTCCTCAAGGTGCAAGTGCAACCGGACTGCCCGATGATGCAGGCGCACAAATGAATGGCGGACAAACGTTGAACAATAACGGCTTGAATGCAGGCGGACTTTCGGCTCAGGCTCTTGCGAATCCGACGACAGCACACCCACAAGCCGCAGGGCGGCCACATCCGTCCAGCGAACATATGGCCGTTCAAATCCAGCGTCACGCAGCCAACAGCCAGGGTGATAGTAAATTCACCATTGCTATGGATCCGCCACAGCTGGGTAAAGTCTCGGTCGAGCTGACAATGGGCAAAAACAAAGAGATGCACGCAAAAATTGTTGCAGAAAAACCTGAAGCATTGCTGATGTTACAACGTGACCAGCAGGTCTTAACCAAAGCACTTGGCGAAATGGGGCTTGATGCTTCGGGCGATAATCTGAGCTTTGACCTTGCATCACAAGACAGCGCGAATAACGGCAATGACAATGGCGGCAATCGAAGCAGCCAGAATAATTCAGGCATGACTGAAAATGCAGGATCAGGCGACCTTGTCGAGACACAAATGACCGAAGTTTTTGTCGATCCGAGAACAGGCCATCTACGTGTCAATATTATGGCTTAGCAACAGCTAAGCCAAGTTAGACCAGCTCCACAAATCTGCTCAAATCAATTAAGGTGCAACCGTTTGATCCATCAAAAGGGTGCGGGCTTGCGGTTGTTCCGCCAGAGCGATCTGTGTCGCCAAATGCGACAAAATACGTGATAACGGCATTTGGATCGTCCACTCACCGGAAAAAAGTCCCAATATCTGCTCAAAGGGTGACTTGGTTTCAGGATAGTCACGCATAACAATCTGGTCGGCCGGTATGTCCAGTGCTTGCGCAATCGCAATTTTGGCCTCATACAAGCCACCGATCTGATCGGCCAAGCCATTCTCCACTGCAGTCTTGCCTGCCCATACACGCCCCTGAGCCAGCTCTCGAGCCTCTTCCACGGTCATGTCTCGTCCCATAGAAACACGCTCCAGGAACGCACCATAAATATCGTCAAGATAGCGGTTCATGACCTCGACATCGCCTTCGTCAAACGGTGTTAGCGGTGAGTAAAGATCGGATTGCGGCCCATATTGCACACCCTCAAAAGCAACGCCATATTCATCAAGCAAATCGTCAACGACAAACTTTCCGGCAACAACACCAATAGAGCCCGTGACCGTTGTCGGAGCAACCAGAATTTGATCGGCGGCGGTCGCCACCCAATAACCACCAGATGCTGCGACAGAACCCATAGAGACAATCACAGGCTTGCCGGCAACATCGGAGGCATATTGCAAAGCTCTTCGAATGCTTTCCGATGCGACAGGAGAGCCGCCGGGGCTGTTTATTCTTACGAATAATGCCTTGATATCTTCATCCTGAGCAGCTTTCATAATCGCACTGACATAATCACGCGAAAACGTCATCTGTGCATCTGATAACGGTCCGCCCTGATCCGAAGACCGACCGGACATGATCGCACCTTCCATTACAATTCTTGCGACCCGGGCACGCTCGCCCGCCTTAGCGGCATCCTTTTTCCTGGTTGGCAAAATATCCATCTGTGCCCGCCCATGTATTTCGCGTGCTGCTCGGTAATGACCGACACCGATATAGTCGCCTTCTTGCGTATTATCGAAATCGTGGAAGGTCTTAACTTCGGTAAACAATTGATCGATATAACCTACTTGGTCAACAAAGCCCAAACGCTGTGCCGTTTTATCCAGAAGCGGCGCTTGCTTAATCGCGTCTTTAACTGTTTGCGCATTCATTCCGCGGTTCACAACCACAGTCTGCGCAAATTCATCAACAAACACATCCAAAAGCGCTTGCATTTGTTCTTTATTTTCAGGGCTCATCCCTTCACGCTGGAATGTTTCGGCCATACTTTTATAGCCTTCGCGCTTAAAGAAAGACGGCGTTATATTAAAGCGTTCTAACAAGGCGTTGATATAAGGAGAGCGTAAATTAAAACCGCTAATATCAACCGTGCCGACAGGTTGCAGCCATATATTCTCGAACGCAGATGCGAGCAGATATTCACTCATACCGCTGCCGTCTTCACCATAGCTGTCACTTATGACATAGGTAAACTTCCCGCTCTCGCGGAAACGCCTAATCGCCCCCATCAAATCATAAAGCTGTGCCATCGAATATTGATTGGCGCTAATGCGCGCAACGATTCCCTTAACAGCGGCATCACGACGCGCTGTCTCAAGCGTTTCAAGCATCGTTTGCAGTGACGGCTGCACAGGACCAAAACCTAAACCTGCGACACGATCAGTCTCGGGCAGACTCCCGCTGAACTCCATCGTCAAAACGAATGAGTCCGGCACACTCGGGGTTTGCGACTGGAAAAGATACAGCAGCAACGTCCCGTAGCCCAAAATCATAATAAAGAACAAAACGCCCAAGCCAGTGAAAAAGCGGGTAACAAGCCCCAATGCTTTCTCTCTCCAGCCTTTCGTACTGCTTTGAACCGTAATGTTAAGCGGTGTTTCTTGAAACGGCTTTTTGCGAATAGTGCGGCGCATCTGGTTCCTTAGGCGGCTTCATCGCCTTTTTTGGGATTCATCGCACTCAATAGCTCGGATGTTGCTTGCGCATTATCAACGGCAACCATACCGACTGTGTGATACCCTGCATCAACGTGCAGAACTTCGCCAGTGACACCAGAACCAAGGTCAGAGAGAAGGTAAAGGCCGGAACGCCCGACATCTTCAATTGTGACATTGCGTTGTAGCGGCGCATTCAATTCGTTCCATTTCAAAATATAGCGGAAATCACCAATGCCGCTTGCAGCCAAGGTCTTGATTGGACCGGCAGAGATCGCATTAACGCGGATGCCTTCTGCGCCAAGATCCGTTGCAAGATAACGAACAGATGCCTCCAAAGCAGCCTTGGCAACACCCATAACATTGTAGTGTGGCATCACGCGTTCAGCGCCATAATAAGTCAGCGTCACAAGTGAGCCGCCCTCATTCATCAAAGGCAAAGCCTTTTGAGCAACTGCTGTAAAGGAATAAACAGAGATATCCATCGTTCTCAGGAAGTTGCTGCGTGTTGTATCAACGTAACGGCCATCAAGTTCGCGCTTATCGGAAAAGGCGATCGCATGAACAACAAAGTCAAGACCGCCCCAACGCTCTTTAACTTCTTCGAATGTGCGTTCGATACTCGCCTCATCAGTTACATCACAAGATAACAGAAAGTCAGACCCGACACTTTCCGCCAAAGGCTTCACACGGCGCTCCAGTGCTTCACCCTGATAAGAAAAAGCAAGTTCCGCGCCCTGATCTGCCGCAGCCTTGGCAATTCCCCACGCGATTGAACGGTCATTGGCCACGCCCATAACCAGCCCTTTTTTGCCCTTCATTAATGTTCCCATATCACTCATATCGATAATCCTGTCTTCATATTAAACTCCCCATATCCTACTGATAATTCTTGATCCGTCCAGCCTTTAGAGAGCTTGCCAACAAAAAAGATCGAATTTTAGTCTTTCCTTACCAGATATTAACCATCTCAACTTATAGTGGGGCTTGAGTGTGTAGGAAAATAAGATGCAATTATCGAAAGAACAAGCGTTAAAGCAGGCCGAACCGATCATCCAATCGGCTGAGAAACAGTTTAAAGGGATTAAGGTCATCTTATATCCCTTTAACGGCACGCTGGAACGCGAGGCGCTGGAAAACTTTGTGCTAGAACATGAAAGCACAAACGCAGACAACCATAAAGCCATGCGCTATATTTGCCGCAAATCACCTTTGCGCCCGCATCATCACCTGCTCGGCATTACTGCACAGACAAAAGCAGGCCTATTCGGCCTAAAACACAGCAATCATCATAGTTTTATTATCGCTATCAATTTGCGCGAGACAAGCAAAGGCAGCTCTTTTCGCTTAGCACTGCTACGCGCAATCAGCGCGGGGCTGGACATGGCCGATCGTTACAGCAAAAAGCTAGACCAAAAAAGCGAACGAGCGATTCCGCTTTTATCCGCACATAAAGCTCTTGCAAGATCTCACGCCAGCCTCAAAGCAGATATGTTCGCTGCATTGGTACAAGCGCTTCAGGGCAATGAAAGGGCGTTAGAACAACTTGCCGAGATACGCGGTCAAGGGGCTCTCGCGCCGAAAACAAAATTTCTGCCTGAAGAATACCCTTATATTATGGCTATGGAAGCGTTGCAATTTGCCTATGAAGATCAAATGTCACGCCCGACCAATACGCAACCCATGGTTACAGCGAGACAGATCGTCAATCGCGTTATCAAAACATTCGAAGTTTCGCAAATCCATCAGTGGTGGAGCTTTGCCCGTCCGGCACAAGACATGGCATGGCGCGGCTCAAAAGCCGACCAGATCCTGAGCTGTGCCATTAACACAAGTGACGACCCCCATGTGCGCGCATTGGGGATGATGATGTCCGACCTGCTGCATATATCGCCAAAACGCGATATATCCGACTTGCTCGAATTCAATGCTTTTGCCGGACAAGAGCAAAATTTTAAAGCCCATAAGAAGGCGATAGACGGCCTGTTTGATGATGTATTACGCAAAGCCTTGAACGAAGACACCGCACGACCTTTATATGACATGGCCAATGAACAAAATCTGGATTTAACACGCGGCCGCGTTATCGGCTGGTGCGCGAACGCATTACAAGCTGCGGGGCAAGCCTTTGACAAAGCCCGTTCCAAAGGCATGGAAGTAATGGATATTGTGCGCTCTGAATTTATGGAGAACCAGCAAGACCGTCTATGGAGCTCTTTATCAGAATTCAGCGAAACGCTTGTAAAGACAGGCCGCAGAAAAGGAATTATTACCCTAGAAGATGCCGAAGAGCTGGCCAAAACCCGCCCTGATTTCGGTTTTATTCTGGATTCAATTCTGCTGACAATTCAAGATCCCGGCTATCTGGCCAAGCTTGAAATTGCCAATGAGCCGTCCATGCAGTCTATGCCAACAGCGCTTAAAACTGATTTCGCACCTGCCGGCCCCGATATGAGCATTGAGAAAAAACAAGATATGGCTGTAACGCCAAAGATTAGTGCTCCTTCTACACCGGGATTTGGCAACAGCACCTCTGGCAGCAGACATAAAAAACCCGACCTCAAAGTCATCCGCGAGGATAAAGATGAAGGGTCAGGCTCCTAAAGATTTATGTGGTCACGCTATACGTGAAGATTAGTCAACGATTTTCCAGCTACCATCTTCTTGACGACAGGCCGTACCATAACCGACCTCACGAGTTCCACCGACGATGATTTCCTGTTGATATTCACGGCAATATGCGCCGCTTGCGGCTGTTCCGTCACGCACAGGCGTCACTGTTCCATAATTACCGCTATCAGGGTTATTCCATGTAATCGTTTCGCCGATTGGCGCCTTCAACGCACGGTCATTCGCCTGTGACAAAGCCGCACGGTCTGCACGGTCAAGAGAACGCCCCACCTCAGAGCCGACCAATGCACCAATCAAGGCACCGGCACCCGTCGCCCAAAGCTGGCCTGAACCGCCACCGACATTTGAACCAAGCACCCCGCCGATAACCGCACCTGTAGCGCCACCGACGGTTTCTTTTGTCCCGCTATTTTGCAATGTCTGGCACGCACCGAGGGCAAATACCAATGCCGCAACTGTAAAGAATTTAAAAGCCTTCATAACTTTCTCCTATTGTTTTATTCCATCAAATATATAGCTTATTTTTAAAATAGTAAGGGTTGATTACATGATTGACACCAACATTTCACCATTTGATTTGTTCCATAATTGGTACGAAGACGTCATACCGCTCGAGCCATCCGATCCCAATGCGATGTCGCTTGCCACTGTCGGCTACGATGAGAGCGGCAAGCCCCGCCCCTCTGTGCGCATCGTCTTACTCAAGGAATATGACGAAACAGGTTTTGTCTTCTACACCAATCTCGAAAGCCGCAAAGGTGAAGAATTAAAAGCCGAGCCCCAAGCAGCCCTTTGTTTTCACTGGAAATCTCTCAAGCGGCAAATCCGCATCGAAGGCGATATTGAGCAAGTCACAGAGAAGCAAGCGCAAAACTATTACAATGGCCGACCAAGAGGAAGCCGTATAAGCGCATGGGCATCCAGACAATCCCGACCTCTGCAAAGCCGCGAGACATTTGAAGCCGAGATCAAAACATTCGAAGAAAAGTTCCAAGGACAAAATATTATTCCAAAGCCGCCTTTCTGGTCAGGTTTTCGCTTAAAACCCACCCGTTTTGAATTTTGGGAAGAATTTGAATATCGCCGCCACAACCGCTTCATCTTCCTTCCCGGCCAAGGCAGCAAAACAGGCTGGGACACACAGCGCCTTTACCCTTGATTTCTCAGACCGAATGACTATTTTGAGCCTCATAGTTTATGGTGAAGAAGGAGTTTAGAGCATGGCAGAACAACATCATTTTGAAACCGACATTTCCAAAATCCTCGATATCGTAACCCATGCACTTTATTCAAATACAGAAGTCTTCCTGCGCGAGCTTGTCTCAAACGCTTCTGACGCTTGCTCTCGACTACGCTATGAAGCACTCACACAAAAAAATATCAATGCCCCTGCCGAACTTCGCATCGACATCAAAACCGACAGAGCGGCAAAAACCCTGACGATTATCGATAACGGTATCGGTATGAACAAACAGGATCTGATCGACAATATCGGCACGATTGCGCGCTCGGGCACAGCGAGAATTATGGAGGCTTTAGAAAGCCAGAGGGCTGCGAAATCAGAAGAAGAGAAACTCTCTCTGATCGGTCAATTCGGAGTCGGGTTCTACGCAAGCTTTATGGTTGCAAACAAAGTCGAAGTCATCTCGCGCAAAGCTGGCGAGGCTGATATCTGGCACTGGCAATCAGAAGGCAAAGACGGCTATAGCCTCGATAGTGCGAACAAAGACCAAGCATCCCTTCTTACGGCCGAGCAAGGCACAGTGATTGTCTTGCATCTGAGCGACGATCACGTTGATTACCTCGAGGAAAGCAGAATTCACTATATCGTCTCTCGCTATTCTGACCATATTGACCTCCCCGTTTACTTAAATGAGGGTGAAAACCCGCTTAATCAGGCCAATGCCTTATGGCAACGTCCGAAGTCAGACGTCACCGAAGAGCAGCACCAAAATTTCTACCAAAGCTTTGGTGCTGCCTTTGACAGTCCGCTCCTGACATTGCATTGGCGCGCAGAAGGTGTGATTGAATATAGCGCTTTGCTCTATTTACCAACGATGCGTCCTTTTGACCTATATGATCCGGCCAAGGCGCACAACGTTAAACTCTATGTTAAGCGTGTGCTTATCACAGACAATTGTGAAGGGCTGATCTATCCTTGGCTACGCTTTGTACGCGGCGTTGTCGATTCCCAAGACCTGCCTCTCAATATCAGCCGAGAGATGCTGCAAACCAATCCTGTGGTTAACAAAATCCGCTCGGGATTGACAAAAAAGATACTTGCCGAGCTGGCTAAACTGGCTGAGAAAAAGCCCGATGATTTCTCAACTTTTTGGGACAGCTTCGGCGCAGTCGTCAAAGAAGGTCTGTATGACGCAGCCGAGCACCGCGACGCTATCTTAAAACTATGCCGCTTTAAAGGATCATTTGCCGAAGGATGGCAATCTCTCGAAGATTACCGCAAAGCGATGAAAGATGGTCAGGATAAAATTTATTACATCACCGGAGAGACAGCCGAACAGGTCGCACAAGCGCCACAAATGGAAGGCTTCAAAAAGCGTGGCGTACCGGTTTTATATATGACCGACAAGATCGACCCCTTCTGGCTACAGCAAGGTTTCCAGTATGATGGCCTATCTTTCCAATCCATCACACAAGGCAGCGGTGAGCTGGACAAATTCGATGACAAAAGCGAAGAGCCCTCAGACGAAAGCAAAAGCGACACGCCAGAAGAAAGTATATTCTCAACATTGATCGAGAAGGCTCAACAGCTTCTCATCAATGATGTGCATAATGTGCGGCTATCCAAACGTCTTGAAGACAGCCCCGTTTGTTTTGTCGTGCCCGATGGACAGACAGATATGCACGCGGAAAACATCATGAAAATTCACCAAAACTATGACCCGCAAAGCAAACGCATCCTAGAGCTCAATCCCAAGCACCCATTGATAAAATCTCTCGCCGAACGAGGAGATGCGGTCGAAGAGGACGCGATCTGGATGCTTTACGATCAGGCGCGCATTCTGCAAGGCGAACTCCCGAAGGATCCGACAGCCTTTACAAAACGCCTCAATAAAGTGATGGCCTCTTAAAAACCGCTATACTTGAGAAGCGCTTAGGGTACAGACCGAGATGGAGCATCCATAGGCGTATAACTATACCCTTGAAGCCCTTCTTCCCTGTGCGGGAACCCAGCGAAATAAAAGTGAGCTATTTTGTCTTCACTTCCATCTTCGCCTCCCATACACCGTACGGTATTAGCTGTAGACCAGTGTCTACCAAGATTATAACAATCTCTTAGCGTCAAACCATTCAGATCAATTACGTAAGGATCACCGGAAATAATGGCATGGTCGACAGGGCGTGACCAATCTGCCTCAGGAATTTCATTGAGCATCTGAGCATAAGGGCTCATCTCCTCTCCATTATCACTACATGCCACCAAGGCAAACGCGCCACCCAAAGCAACAACACCGCTAATAATCATCTTTGTATTCATAACAACCTCCTTGATTAACCCTTTAATTTAAGAAAATTAACCTATTAAGATTGCATCTGTCAATAATTTTATGGAAAAAAAATTTAAGTTTACTCTTTAAGAAAAGAAACAATGTTCTCTGAATTATATTTATCTGTAGAAAATATAATTCAGAGAACCGGATTTTATTCATATAAACGTATTAATTTAATGCCCCAAAGACGGAACAGACGACCTTTCAGCGGCGCCGGCGCATGAATAGTTATGGATAGGTACAATCCTAATTCTTTCACCGCTCTCATTCATGCGAGCTGAAACGTAAGCCACCTCGAAGTAAGCCAGACGCTGCATACTCTCATCATATGCCGTAACACTCCGCCCGACCAAAGCAAGGTTAAGTGCGTGTTGCACAGTCAAGCCTTCACGCGAAAATGCAGTAGAAGAATATCCTGCATCGGCAAAAATAACACTTACAGGAGCCGTCAAATCACAGTCTTGATATAAACTCTCAACAACACGCGCCTCAATATCACCACTATGTACAGGAAACACTCTGTAATCTGCTTGCACAGGCTCTGAATATTCACTCTCTGCAGGCATACAAGCAACCAAACCAAAAGCTGCTACTGCTGTCGTCGCCAATGCCATTCCAAATTTCGCCATTACGCGCTCCTTTATTTATGCTTTACCATCTCAGCAATACAACGCGCAAAGCAATATGTCAACTTTGTTGATTATATTATTATGGATATGCTAAGCCTTTCTCATGAGCATTATATACGAAACCATAGAACTGGCAAAAGAATGGAAAACGGCCGTTTCGCCCATCATGGAACAACCAACCCCTTTGCCCACACACATCTTCGTAAACGCAGCGCTGCTCAGCAGCCACATGATACGCGAATACATATCATTTTATCAAAATGAGAAAGGCAAAAGCATAGCGAAAGCTGTCTTGGGCCCGTCCCTGCGTGTCTTTCTGGAAAAGCTGAAAATGCCTGAAATCTATGATGAGAAAATGACGCAAGCCTGCACTATGATGCGTAAAAGACTCGGGAATGATACCTCCCTCTTATCAGAGGTTCAGGGGCTATTCTCAAAAGACACAATCTCGGGTTCCAAAGCAGACATCTATATATTAAAGAAGCTCCTAAACCTACAACTTGACTGTCTGCGCAGTGCTTTTGATATAGCTCGGCTTAATCCGGACTATAAACCCCCAAGCTTTAGCAAATTAAAAGACGACCCTCTCACATTAGGCCAGGCTTTTTATGATGGTTATTATTCCACTGGCAATACGTGTAATTATAACGTGTCTTTAAATTTCGAAAGATTAAGCCACCGACCGTATGATATGCTTTCTACACTATTCCATGAAGGCATACATATTTTCGAATATGAGTTGGAACACATACTAAGCAGGCAAAAAATCCACAACGAGCATCCCACATATGGATGCGCGCAGCGTATTGCCGCGCGCTATACTGACCGTATTAATTCAGCAGGCTTAAAAAATGATCTTGATATCATACGGCTGTTACCCGCAGAGCAAACAGCCTATATTTTTGAGACGCATTTCACCAGTGCTGTCGATGACCTCATATTGCCGCCCAAGCCTCAGCCTCAACCCGATACTTCAAGGGTAAAAACATGGCGCGACTTAGCTACTCGCCTTGCGCCTTAGTAAATCCGGACTGACCGTCAAAGTTATACAATAACTCTGTCTTAACGAAGTCATAGCCGGCATCTTTTAGTGCGTTAAGCTGATTGATGACATGACCATGAGTGATTGTTTTCCCGTCAGCCGCCACAAAACGACAGCACCAATGATCGCAGGTTTTGGTCTCTGGCATACCATCAGGCCAGACCTTCACGCCGCGCGCAGATATAAGTCGCAAACCAAGACCGTCAACAGCTGTCTTTGAAATCGCATCGCCAAAATCATCGGCTGTGCCACCTTCCCAGTCAACAACCACATCAACGCCGACAAGCTCTTTCTTTTGTGCGATACGCGGGCGCGGTGGTTTAAGATCCATGCCTTTGCCGCCGCCAGCATAAGAAACAGCCTCAAACTCTTGTGGCTTTTGCCCAAGGCGTGCAATCACCGCATCGGCAAAATCATCCGTACCAAGCTTTTCTTTACTTACACCTTCGCGGAAAATATCACCTGTGTGAACGCCGTCTTCTAATGTCTTGAGCCATGCATTATGCACATCTTCTGCAACCTTTGACTGACCGATATGAACGAGCATCATAACCGCACCCAGCAACAGCCCCGATGGGTTGGCAATCCCTTTACCGGAAATATCAGGTGCAGAGCCATGAACGGCTTCGAACATTGCAAATTTATCACCGATATTAGATGAGCCCCCAAGCCCCACAGAGCCAGTCACTTCTGCGGCAATATCAGAGATAATATCGCCATAGAGGTTCTCAGTTACAATCACGTCGAAATCAGACGGGCGAGACGCGATACGCGCCGCGCCGATATCAATGATATAGTCATCTGTCTGAATATCGGGGTATTCTTCGGCCAATTCACGGAAGATACGAATAAACATTCCATCCGCCATTTTCATGATATTGTCTTTGACCATACAGGTTACTTTTTTACGGCCATACGCACGGGCATATTCAAACGCAAAGCGGATTATACGCTCAGAGCCTTCGCGTGTAATAAGCTTCAGGCTTTGAACAACATCTTGTGTCTGGCGGTGCTCAACCCCTGCATAAAGATCCTCTTCATTCTCACGCACAACAACCAAATCCATCTTCGGGTGCATTGTTTGGACATATGGGTGATAAGACACGCAGGGACGCACATTTGCATATAGCCCCATGGACTTGCGCACTGTGACGTTCAGACTTTTAAAACCACCACCGCGCGGTGTTGTAATCGGTGCCTTTAAGAAAACGCCTGTCTCACGCAATATATCCCATGAGCTCGCCTCGATACCTGTCATCTGGCCAGTCTCGTACATTTTCTCACCGATCGTAATCTCACGAATATCAAGCTGAGCGCCGGCTGCCTCTAAAATTTTAAGCGTTGCGTTCATAATCTCAGGGCCAATACCGTCCCCTTTTGCCACTGTAATAGGTGTTTTAGACATGATTTACTTCCTTCCTCTAAATCAATCGTTTAAACAGATACGTTCTTAGCTTTCACTTCTACTTTACGCGCATCTTTTGACATCTTTGAGGGCGCAAATCGTAAAACCAGAAAACCGATAATTCCCGAGCACACAGACCCCATAATAACACCGATCCGCACAGCAGCCGCGTTGTCTTGTGTGTCAAAAGCCAGACCGCCAATAAAAAGTGACATGGTAAAGCCAACACCACAAAGTAACGCAACACCGTATAAATGCCACCAGTTACAGCGCTTTGGCATTTTAAATATGCCCGACTTAATAAGAAGGACAAGCGGCACAAAAATACCGATCTGTTTTCCAAAGAAAAGACCAGCAGCTATCCCGAGGCTAAGCGGCGTAAACATTTCCTCGGGCGTCATGCCGGCAAAAGAAATTCCAGCATTGGCAAAACCAAAGATCGGCAAAATCATAAAAGCCACCCATGGATGCAACGTATGCTCCAAATGTTTAACAGGAGAAAAGCCTTCTCTTGTGTCGCTACGCATAGGGATGAACAAGGCCGTGACAACACCGGCAAGCGTTGCGTGAACGCCTGACTTCAAGACCGCAATCCACATGATTGTCCCGATTAAAATATAAGGTGTGATATTGCATACTTTTGAACGGTTGAGTGCGCCGAGCATCAAAAGTGCTACAAATGCCACGACCAGTGCCATGACTTTTACATCTGCGGTATAAAACAAAGCGATAATCAAAATAGCACCAAGATCATCAATAATTGCAATCGCAGTTAAAAGCACTTTAGCGGCCAGAGGAACACGCGACCCCAAAAGCGCCATAATCCCAAGCGCAAATGCAATATCCGTCGCGGCAGGAATAGCCCAGCCAGGCATATATTGAGGCGTATGCTGATTAATAAAATAAAAGATCGCCGCCGGTGCAGCCATCCCACCAACCGCGACAATAGCAGGCAGCAAAGCCCGATCCTTACTCGATAATTCGCCCTCCAGAAATTCACGTTTTATCTCAAGACCGACAAGGAAAAAGAATACGGCCATCAAGCCGTCATTAATCCAGAGTAAAATCGGCTTTCCGATGTAAAGGTTGAGGTCAGCCTTATCAGAAAAACCGATCGTAAAGTCGATTTCATTGAGGAAGTAATTATAAATACCATAAAGACTTGTATTGGCGATAAGCATCGCAACAATCGCTGCTATGACCAGTACAATTCCGCCCGCAGCCTCGAGCTTGAAAAACCCTTTGGCAACATCAACCATATTTCCAGTTTGGGAAAAAATCTTTCGGATTGGTTTATTCACGCGACAAATTTCCTTTTGTTGAAAATCATTTGTGAAAGTATGAAGCAAAGCAGGAATCATGTCTAGACTATCTCAGATAAGGAGCCCTTTTTTTATCCTCCGAGCGTTTATACACATAAATCCCCAAAACAGATAACGCGACAGCCCAAATCGTGCCTAAACTCTCAACGGATTCAATAGCCAGCGCGGCCTTATCTGTTTGAAAAACCAAGAGATAAGCAATAGCCAGCATTTGCGCCGTCCATGTCACAGCCATCAGATAACCAAAAGTCGGACGCATTCGCCGCACATAGATATCCTGTGACGCGACCTCCGCACGCAAAGACGCATTCACCGTCTCAAGACGCCGTGCATCATGATCCAGTCTTTCCTTAATCAAGGCTGTAAATTCGGCATCCAGTGTCTGTCTTTTATGTTCCGGAACATCTTCTCGGCGCAAGATATGCTCAACCTCTTTAACCGTTTCAGACGCTTTAGCGGCACGCTCATCACCAACACGGTCCAGTATTTTCGCAATAATATCTAAAATAGCCGGAAAACTAATCTGGGTCAAAAGAGACGAGATCATGCCGCACCGCTCTTTTCTTTGTAAAAAATATGATTATTGATATGTGCCATCACGTCCATATAACGCATCCAATAAGGCTTAACACTTTGCGTATGATAGTGTGTCGCTCCTTTGGTTATATCGCTAAGCACGCCAAGCAAAGCACGTCTCGCTATACGAAGAGCCGTTGCAAAATAGGGGTTATCTTCAGACACGGATAGAAGCTTTCCGCGATTGGGATCACTTTTATTCCAGCAAGAAAACTGATAAGGCTTCTGGCAAATCTCGATCACTGTGTTACCCCACCAATATCCACCTACCTCTTTTGCGCGCTTATGACGATTAAGAATGACACAGGCTACGGCCTCCATGCCTGTCTTCCCCTCACCTCGAGCTTCCCCCCAGATCGTACGGGCAAGTATATCAACCTCAAGAGCAGTCAGAGGGCTACGATCTTGCAGTGCGTCTTTTTGACGCGGGACCAAAGGGAGGACTTTCGGCGTTAATGTCGGTCTAAATCCTTGATATGGCATTTCTATTCTCCTTTAAATTATACGCTCAAACGGCGCTAAGCCTTTCGCCGAACTGTCGGCGGGGCGCAGTCGCGCCCTTGGTCTCGGGTCAAGCCGACGACCGTCGGCCGCGAACGGTTTCGTGAAAAGCCTGCGTGGCGACTGAACGCATCACATAAAGCCTTTCACCGCACTATCGGCGGGGCACGGTCATGCCCTTAAGTTTTAAAAAACACTAAAATCCGTTTCACGCAGGCGAAGCGCCTGCTCCTTACGCGACAACCGTACACCTTGCTGCGGTAGCCTCGCCAAAGCGCCAGCCACCGCGTCTAGCCCGTCATCATGGGCTTTGCTTGCACCATGCGGCGCCCACTCCTGCATTTCCGTGACAAACGGTGTTTTGGTCACACAGCGATGCACATAAAGCGCACGGGCAGCCAATAGAGCATCAAAGCCTTCTAAAATTCGGATATCTTTCGCTGTTTTTGATACCACCTCTTCGACCGAGCAACGCAAACCTTCAACCTTTATCGTCTGTCTTAAGATACCGGGTAGAAAACGGCCAATCCCATTAATTTCAATAGCAACACGCCGCAAGCCGTAATGTGTGCAGAGTTTAAAAATCTGCCTCACTTGCTGACTGGCTTCATCGCCTTGCCCGACTTCAACCTTCAAATAGCGTAAATCATGCAAATACCGCCTCCCGCTTTGCCCGAGCAACACAAGAGCGAAGACAGAGCCATCTCGTTTCTGCTTCGCCGAGGCAGAATGACCAAAGGCTGGATCCCAATAGCTACTCATACTCAAAATTTCATCGCTTTCGATAAACAGTCGTTTGCGTGTCGCACTATAATCAACGTTCAAATCCGCCTCATAAAAATGAAGAAGCTTCGGATCAAGTCGGCTTTCGGCGATATTGACCGGCTCTAGCATCATCTGGGACCGGAACTTCATTGGCCCCGTATTTTGTTTGAGCTGATTGATCGCTTCTCGCGAGAAACGCTCCGGCCATTGAGACTTGCCGGCCTCAGTCAAAATCGGCAACACAAGGCACTGATATCCCGTAAGGTAGCTTTTGTCTTCACCCAGTTCTTGCCGTGGCTCATCAGCATAGATTGAGTAATAATGGTGCGGTGTGCCGACATAAATCTGTGTCCCTTGCGGGGTCAACACATAGCTCGCCTCATCAAGTTTTGAGCGCAAATCTTCACGCTTGCCGGCAGTGTCGCTGGTGCGCGGAACTTCGACATCATCGCAAATAACAATATCGGCACGGCTGCCTGTTATATTGCCGTCATCGGGAACGTAGTTCTCACCGAGCATTTCAAAGGCTTCCAGAACTTTGGCCAGTGTCAAACCAGTCGTGTCATCATCGACAGATAACGTTGCACCCGCCGCCATTGCGTTGATGATAAGCTCATCCGTTTTACGTCCAAGCGCATAAGCACCCGCATTCGCGATCACAGCACGCTCATCATGATTGACCTTAAGTGTATCAAGCTGATCCACCCAGTCACCGGCATAGTAATCTTCCAGATCAACCTCAACGGCTGTGTGGTCAAGATTCATCACAGGCACCATGCCATGCGTTGATTTCGTCGAGGCTGTGCCTTTGCCGATTTTCTGGAATACGGCTGTTGAGCCTTGTACATCGCTTGCGATACGGACCGAACCGCGAAGCTTGGAGCCTTGTCTTTGATAGGCTTCATGCACCTCGCGTTCGAATTGCTTTACAAAAGCATTA
Organism: uncultured Alphaproteobacteria bacterium; assembly: GCA_964010795.1. Classification (GTDB taxonomy): domain Bacteria; phylum Pseudomonadota; class Alphaproteobacteria; order Micavibrionales; family UBA9664; genus CAXGMH01. The sequence continues at coordinate 23,450 of CAXGMH010000003.1, read as the reverse complement.
GAGAGTGAAGACATCCTTCGTCTTTCCTTTCTGGGTTAAAAGTTTTTTCAAATGAGGGGAAAGAAAAGCGCGGTTGTCCTGTAAAATTAAGGGCCAAAGCTTTTACTCAAAACGTTGTGTGCGGGCAGCTTTAAATCTTGCTGTTTTCCGCAAAATGAAAAAAGGCCGAGATACACTCCCGGCCTTTGCTCGACCATTATTGGGAATAAAATCCTATATTGTCAAGAAAATAATTATTAAATTTGTGATTTTTCGAAAAATTTAGTACAGTTACCATATTCAATTGAGCGAGGACTGAAATGCACTTCAAAAAATCTTGGGATCAATTCATGAAAACCGTATCGAATGATGACGGTCCATCTGCACGCCGCCAAAGTGAGCGTCGATCTCAGGACACCTGCGTCATTGTCGTTGATGGAACACAATATCCGGTTGTTGACTGGTCAATGGGTGGCGCCCAGATCGAAGCACAAGGCCGACAATTCCAAACCGGTGAAGCCGTTGATTTCACAATCAAGTTCCGCCTCAGCAACCGTGTTCTTGATGTGTCCCACTCTGCCAAGATTTTGCGCACAACAAAATCACGTATTGCCCTACAATTTGACGCACTTCCCGGAGAGGCTGAAACAGCCTTTCGCGATGTCGTCACAGACGCCACCAACCAACAATTCGGCTAAACAAATCCGATAAGTAAGAGTTTTCACCCCTACTCCGCCTTCGCACTGTCTCCATAAAGACGTTCAAAACCACGTGTGACTTTGGCAATAAAGGCCGGATCGCGTTCCTTCCAGTATTTAGGGTCACGCATCATAGACTGAAGCCCTTGAGAATCATTTTCCGTCGTCGGCTCCGCCATTTGTGGAGATACATTTTGCGTACCCTCTTGCCCCATCATTTTATAAAGCGCCATGACACCGTCATACGAGCTAGCCAGATTTTCAAAAACGGATTGCGGCAATGTCTTTTGTCCAAAATTGAATAATTGACGAGAAACTTCTTGCCATTTCTCAGCCCCGCCGAAATGCTCGATAAGGCGCTCCAGATCACGATCAGCCTCAAACTCGGCGCGCATCTTCGCAAACATCGGGATGAGGTATTCGCCAGCCAGATCATAAATTGTTTGCACTTGTTCAGCAGTGAACTCTCGCTCAAAAAGCTTAGCATTGAGCTCATCATCAAACTCAAGCAAACCGGGATTGACTTTGGCCTTATATTCTTCCGCCGTTTCTGGCTTTGCCGAAGCACTCGGCGCTTGTGAAAGCTTCGTCTCTAATGCCCGATAGGATTTCACCAGTGCGTCAAGGCGAATTTCACCACTTTCAGGATCAATAAATTTCTCAGGCACTTTGAGCATCTGTTCCTGACTTTGAGTTTCATTGGATAAGGTTTCATCTCTCATGAGGGGGTATCTCCTTTTGTTTAGATGAGGTTTAAAGTATTACTCTGCGCTACCACGTTCAGTCATGCGCAATATCATTTGAAGCAAAGCACGTTGTCCTTCTTGATGGCGCAGCATTTCCGTCGAACAATCAGCAGGCAAAGCTCTGGCTGTTATGGTTTGATGCAAATAGCGCAAAACCTGTCGCCCATCCGTAGACAGAAAAACTTTGGCAAAACATCGCTCTATCTCTGCTGGCTTTTGGCCGAATGGTATCTGCGTCAAAAAATCAAAAAACTTAGGACGTTGCATTCTCGCCTCCTTTATCAAGAAGCTCGCGGCGGATCAGATGTGACGGCACACCCAAGGCTTCACCCATATGCCGGACGGCCTCGGGCACATCTATCGCCTCACTGGCTTTTGCGCCAAGCTCGGTCGCAGACCTCAGCCAGTTCAATGTATTTTGAACCGATAATTGCTGTTGCGCACGCGCCATGGGTGAACGATAATCAAGCGCAACATAACGACCGTCAAGCGCAAGATCGGCAATCTCCCCTCTGGCGCGCAACAAATCATATCCGCGCCTGATAAGCGGGGTTAAGAGCTCGGATTGCAAACGCCCATATGTTGCGCCCAGAAGCCGCACAATCTCACGAGCACGCTCTAAAACTTCTGTCGCTGTCATTTGCCGCTCTTCGATTTGAGCAAGGCGATCCACCATAAGGCTTTTGCGGATACGCGCCCGTAAATCCGACAAAACAAGCTCGGACACATCAAAACGCGCAGGCATTTCCAATGGTGTCAGCCCTTGCGACCCGACTGCCTTTGGAATAATTGTTCCGGGCCTCAGGTCAATGTTGGCAGGATTTAAGATACCATCATCATCGGCCTGCCAAATTCCCGTCACCGAAATCGATGCGTTTTTCAAAACAAGCTCAACAACTTTATTCGCTGTTTTAATATCCGGCAAAGCCTTCATCACCGGAGAACGTCCATAAATCTCACCCGGGCTTTTCTGCCAGCGAAAATGAATATAGGGACTTGATTGCAACAATTGCGAGCACAATATTGCAGCCTCACCGCCCTTATCGACAAACTGTGGCAAGTAACATATTTTGCGGTAAGCCAGCCCCTCCGGCTGCACAACTTCAATCACCTCGAATACTGTATCCGGGGATTTAAGAGCTTTAGCGACCAGTTCTTGCGGCAATTCCGCCTGCACAAAATCATTTTGAATCTGGCCGGCACTGATCTTGCGGTATCGATAAGTGATATCCATGCTGCCATTCTCGCTTTGCTCTATCGCCACTTGTGAAAGAGGCACTGCCTCAAAACGAAAAGCCGTCATAGCGCCCGTAGCGGCACGATCAAAATACAGACAGGCCGTCCCTGCGGTAACAAGATCAAGAAAACATTGATGTATCTCGGTTGCAAAATTCGATCGGTCAAAATGTGTTTGCATGATTTGTGCAGTATTCTCCAACTTAGGTGCAATCGTTTCCGCTTCATCTTTACTGAGCGCAAAGCCGGGCTTGAAACCGAACCATTGGCTCCAAGGCGGTGTCAGTTCAGCCAAAAGACTTGCGGCTAGCTGATCGACACTATCCATTGCCGTGCCGTCATAAAGATGGTCACTGCGCTTTTGTCCGGCATGGTCAAACCCATAAAAGCTATCACGTTGCGGCAAGGCGTAATCATAGCATTCCTGCCACAAGCCCACCCATCGGTCGCGTTTGCTGCGCGCCTGTTGTTGCGCTTTATGCAAGGCATGGATCATCGCCCCGTCCTCGGATGAGGCGGGTGCGATAAGAGTTTTTACTGTCATGGAATTATTCTCCTAAAAGAGATTTTCTTTGTGGTATGGCGTCTGAGCGTTCAAGTAATCCGCGCAAAGACGTACGAATAGTAGAGCTGCGCCCGCGCCTTGGCGTGAATGTCAAAAGATTGCGCTCATCATTGTCCTGTGCGTTATTGCCCTGACCCACCACTTCATTATCTTCGTCTTGTGTTTCAGCTGATGTAGTTGCCGGATCAGCTATACGCGCCGTGTTGATATGCGTTTGCGCTGTCCTGACGGACGGAATTTTTGATGCTGCGGATATAACGCCACCCATAAAATATCTCCTTTAATTTTTGTGTAGTTGAAGGTGCAGCGAATACAAACTGGCGCCGCTGCAGGTAAGAATAGAGTTGATAAGGGGTCAGGATATGCCATGCATGAATACCCAAAACCCGTTTAACGGCCTCGACACAGCTGAACGGCAAGATCGGTGCCATACACATTTTATCACGTGCGATCGGCGCGGCTAATACCGTGCAATCACGCTCAGCCATCCAGCCCGGCAAATCAAAATCAGGATCAAGGTCATGAACAAGCACATCCATATGATTGGACAGCGGGTCCACCGAAATCCAGCGCTTGCCATCATTTAAAATCACAAAGCAGTGGCGAAAACCTCGTTTGAGCGGCTTTAAAATGCCAAGTTCGGTTTTGTCACGAAAAACAACCCATGCTTTTAACTCTGTATTATTTTGGTTCACATTTTCCTGTGTCATGCTAATCCTCCTTCAATTGATTTTAGCGAAAAATTATCTTGATTGCTTTGTGTGCCCGACTTTGCCCAGCGCCCGATTTCCTCTGCCCGAGCCAGCGCCTGTTCTTTGAGTGCCTGAGGCCATTCTGCAAGTGTTGACGGGCGCGGCTCCACCAATTTTTTACGGAGCAATACGGGGTAAAGCTTATCCATTGCCTCATCCCAGATTTTTGCGGCTCTTGCCTCACGAGCGACATACGGATCCGGTGCGCTTTTGCGTAATCCGTAATGCCTCATCACACGCAAATGGTCGATCTTAAGCATACGGGACCGATAAAGACGCTCCACTATGCGGATCACGTCAACCGGCTCACATGGACGCACTTTATCTCCGCGGCCAGCAGAATATCGTGCCCCGGAACGCATCGCCTCATTGGCAGCCATAAACCAAAACCACAAAGCCTCAACAGTTTCAAAAGCTTCGCCGATATGGTCGTCTTCATAGGGGCCGTGATGCCGCTCTGACATTGCGCGTCCTTTCATGTCTTTAATTATGGTTTAAACGGTTTTGTTCTGTTTATGTTCTACATAATGTTCTATTTTGTTCTCATTGTCAAGCCCTTTTTTAAGACTATATTCCTATTTATTAGTTGATCCCTCTGTAACCCTTTTATTTGCAGTTTCAGATGAATCGTGGGAATATAATCTCAGAACAAAAAACGGGAAGGATGAGCAGTTTAATGTTCACACATGAGGAAATATGGACAGCCATAGACTCGCTCGCACGTAAATGCGGGTATTCAACATCCGGCCTTGCTAAACAAGCCGGCCTCGACCCCACCGCTTTTAACAAAAGCAAACGTTTAAGCCCTGATGGCAAACCGCGCTGGCCCTCAACCGAAAGTATCGCCAAAATTCTTGCTGTCACAAACATGACGCTGGTTGATTTACTCTCTCTCAATAACGAAGAGGACGTCGAGGCCACGCAGGCCAGAACCGATATCCCCGTAATCAGCCTCAGCTTAATCCGCAAGAGAATCGAACCGAACTGGTTCAAAGATAACGGCCGCCCCCAGCCAGATCAAAATTGGACGCGGATGGTCTTCCATTCAGCACGCGACATTGGCGACCCGCATTTGTTTGCGATTGAAATGGACTCCGATGTTCTGGAGCCAATCTATCGCAGCGGCGACCGCCTCATCATTTCGCCCAAAGCAACCTATCAGCCCGGCGACCGTATCATTGTCAACCGCCCCACGAGAGAAGGACGCGCAAGCTCTATTCGTCAGGTTATAAGGCGTGACGGACAACACGTACTCGTTACATCTTGCCTTCCGCATGAGACTGATAAACAGGAATTACTTCACCCCGGACCCGATTGCCTTATTGCCCGCATTGTCTGGGTCACACAATAACTGCCTTCCCCCTTTATCCCTTGACTCATGCAATGGGTTTTTCGATAAAGGGTAAACCAGATCCCATAGGAGAGTTCTTACATGGCCTTACAAACCTCATTTCTCGATCAGGGCGCAATTTCCGTTGAGACAGCCAAGATTTTACTAGAAACAAAATCCATCCTCTTTAACGCAGAAGAACCGTTCACATATACATCAGGTCGCGTCGGCCCTGTGTATATTGACTGCCGCCGTCTTATTTCCTTCCCGCGCGCCAGAGCCGCACTCATGGATTTCGCCGCAGCAACCCTTTGCCGCAATATTGGATATGAGACGATGGACGCACTTGCAGGCGGTGAAACTGCCGGTATTCCCTACGCGGCACTTCTATCAGACCGCCTTGACCTCCCTATGCTTTACGTGCGTAAGAAGCCAAAAGGCTTTGGCCGCATGGCACAGATCGAAGGACATTTCGAGGAAGGCCAAAATGTTGTCCTGATCGAAGACCTTCAGACCGATGGCGGATCAAAAAAAGTATTTATTGATGCCATGCGCAAAGCGGGCGCAATAGTAGAACATTCTTTTGTCTTATTTCATTACGGTATTTTCGAACAAAGCGAGAAGAACATGGCCGAGATGGGGGTAAAGCTTCACGCTTTGACGACATGGTGGAACGTTCTGGATGTTGCCTCATCTCTATCCTATTTCGAGCCGCAAACATTGGAGGCCGTCGAGAGCTTTTTGAAAAATCCGGTTCAGTGGTCGATCGACCATGGCGGTAAATCCGAAGAACAATCAGCCTCGTAACATTTTTATGGGACAATCTTCACACAACTTCGAAAAACTGAGCTTCCTTGCCGCAGATGATGAGCAAGCATTCCATGATGTGATTGCGCTCAAAAATCGTTTCGGTGAGCACAAGCCTGAGGACGCTGATGCCGTCATTGTGATGGGCGGAGATGGATTCCTGCTTGAATCCTTGCATAAATACGAAGCTCTAGACATCCCCTTTTATGGTGTCAACTATGGCTCTGTCGGATTTCTTCTTAATCCTCGTGATGGGCATGACCTGCCCGAACGACTGGACAAAGCACGCAAGGTCTCTCTTTTCCCACTGGAAATGGTTGTTGAGACCACGATGGGCGAAAAACATACAGCTCGCGCTTATAACGAAGTTTCTATGCTGCGGGAATCACGACAAGCCGCAAAGCTTCAGATTGCTGTCGATAACGTTGTGCGAATGGAAGAATTGATCTGTGACGGAGCTCTAGTCTCCACCCCTGCCGGATCAACAGCCTATAACCTCTCAGCACACGGTCCGATTATTCCTTTACGATCTGATGTTCTGGCGCTCACCCCGATCAGCGCGTTTCGCCCGAGACGTTGGCGCGGCGCCCTCCTACCCTCTGATGCGCATATTCGTTTTGACATCCTCGAAGCGGAAAAGCGACCTGTTTCGGCTGTAGCGGATTACACAGAAATACGAGATGTCAAAAGCGTTGAAATATCGTTGAATAAATCCAAAGAACGCGCCCTCTTATTTGATCCGGGACATTCTCTGGAAGAGCGCATCTTAAAAGAACAATTTACCGACTAAGAGTCACTCCGGTTTTGCTCCTTTGGGCAAAATCAACCAATTCGCGGTCTGCATTAGTGAAATTTTGAGGTGGGCATTTAAGAAGGTTATCCAACGCATTGGAGCCATAACGCTTGATCTCTCCCGAACTTAAGGTAAATTCTGCCACTAAAATCTGCTTCCCTTTTGACTTCCCTTTACGCTTAATATCCATCCAGCCGTTAAATTCTTCGAACATAAATCACCTCTTCTTTGTTGGGTATAAAACACGAAAAGATAGCGTTATGCAAATAAAATCAAAGCGTTTCCCCCCCATTGCTGGAAAAGCCTGAGAACTTCTCCGGCATCAGGAGTTTTGTTGCCGAATAATGGCGCAATCTTTTTAAGGTTATCACTATAATATAAACAAAGCTCAGCCTCTTTCTTGGGCGAGAACATCTCTTCACGCAGAGCCTGCGGGAAACGCACTGTGTCGGTGATGATTGATTTCAAAGCTTCATAAGTCAGGTAGAACTCAAGGTCTTTATCAAAACCAACGAGAAACTTTTTCGGTAACGCTTTTTTAACACGCCTAATCAGATCGGCTTTGATTTGCTCGTCATGCCTGGAAATATGCAAATGCACTGCGAAACAATACACCAAATCTCCGACCAAAGCCTGCTCCCAGTCAATCGGACGAAGCCTAGCATCCCCATCAACGATCATATTGGCGCGGTGCATATCCGAATGAATAAACACCCAAGGACGATTGGAAAGAGAGCTTGCCATCTCTTGCATCTGAAGATACGGCGTCTCAGGAATGCCGATATAATCAAGCTCTTTGCCCCTCAGCATTTTATTTTGCTGATAAACACCCCGAGATACATCGGAAATTGCCTTAAAGAAATCACCCATAGGACCGGATGAGGGCCAGTCCTTGACAAGCCTTTTATCAAACAGCTCCTGAAAGTCCGTCATCGTCGCTGTCTGAGCATAAAATTCGACAATCTGATCCAAGACATGGGCAGGCATATCTTGCCCCACCGGATGTGAGGTTTCCACCAAAATTCCCTCGACAAACTCTTCCACGATAAAGCTATCGTCCTTTGCCCGATATAACAGCTTTGGCGCAGACAAGCCGTGCTTTTCTACAAAAGGTAAAACATCCGCCTCTTTAAATAAATGCGGATCCATATTAGGCGCGCCCTTTATCGGAAAACGAAAGAGAAATTTCTCGTTATCTTTGGACCTGTACAGATAGTTCTCATGATAAAAACCGGCGAGACGTTTGCCGTTTTCATGAACTTTTTGCGCGCGCTCTTCCCACTTATTAGAGCCTCGTTTAAAAAGGTTTAAGCCAAACATTGTATCTCGTAATCCTCGATCACAGGGTTAGCCAGAAGCTTCTCGCACATTTGTTTGATATCTGCCTCTGACACGCCATCAGCCAAATCAAGCTCGATTATTTTACCCTGTCTGGCGCCATGCACGCCTTCAAAGCCAAGATCGCCCAACGCATGGGAAATGGCCTTGCCTTGTGGATCAAGAACTCCGTTCTTCAGTCTGATAGTCACAATTGCTTTCATGATTCAATTTCTGTTTTGACGTTGATAGGAAAGATTTTATAGCTTGCTCGGCTTGGTTTTTTGAAGAGCGCGCAACTTGCGGCGTTTGGCAAGCTCGTTTTCAATCTCATCCAGAGACTCGGCGAGTTTTTCGTTGAAACCGCCCTCTTGGACAATACCTTCGCGAGGGACAATACCAAGGCGGGTAGCAACCTCTTGATAAGACTCGAGCAAGCCACCCAAATCCTGACGGAAACGATCCTTGTCCATCTTCTCACCTGTATTGGAGTCCCAAAGGCGGCAATTATCAGGAGAAACCTCATCGGCAAGAACCAGATAGAGCTCTCCATGCTCACCGAAAATACGACCGAATTCGAGCTTAAAATCAACAAGCGTCAGGCCGATTCCTGTAAACAGACCGGAAAGGTAATCATTGGCGCGATAGGCCATCGCAATCATTTCCTCCAGCTCAAACGGATCCGCCCAGCCAAAGGCCGTGATGTGATCCTCATTGACCATTGGGTCACCGAGCTTATCGTCTTTGTAATAAAACTCGATAATCGGACGCGGAAGAACCGTGCCTTCAGCCAACCCCAAACGCTTGGACAGCGATCCTGCGGCCAGTGTGCGCACAACGACCTCAATTGGAATGATCTCGCATTGGCGGATAAGCTGTTCACGCATATTAAGCGATTTTAAGAAATGCGTCGGAATACCGACACCCTCGAGCTTTGTCATCAGATGCGCAGAAATGCGGTTATTGAGTACACCTTTTCCAGCTATCACGTCATGCTTCTTCGCATTAAATGCGGTCGCATCATCCTTGAAATATTGAATAACTGTTCCCGGCTCCGGCCCTTCATAAATGATTTTAGCCTTACCTTCGTATAATTTGGTGCGTCTGGATTTGTTCATATCTCATTTTATATCAACGGAAAGACGTGGTGGCAATGAATTTTAGGCGTGACCTACATATCAGAGCAGGCTATAAAAGAGCTATGGATATCACAATTATACATTTCCCCGGCACCAATCGCGAAAAAGACATGGCCGATGCCGTCAAACACATTTCGGGCAAAGCCGCAAAAATGGTCTGGCACAAAGAAACCAACCTTGGCAATCCTGATCTTATCATCTTGCCCGGAGGGTTCAGCTATGGCGACTATCTGCGCTGTGGCGCTATGGCGGCACATTCGCCAATCATGCGCGAAGTCATTAAAAAAGCCGAAGGCGGCACACCTGTTTTCGGAGTTTGCAATGGCTTTCAAATGCTCATGGAAACAGGCTTGCTACCGGGCGCCTTAATGCGCAACCGCTCCTTGAAGTTTGTATGTAAGCACGTCGACCTCGAAGTAAGCAGCAATGATAACCGCTTTTTGTCGACGTTTGACAAAGGCGAAATCTTGCCGGCTATTCCCGTTGCTCATGGCGAGGGCTGTTATTTCAATGATGAAAACGGCTTGAAAAGTCTTGAGGATAATGACCAGATCGCTTTCCGCTATAAAGACAACCCTAATGGCTCTGTCGCCGATATCGCCGGCATCACCAATAAGGGTAAAACAATCCTCGGCATGATGCCTCATCCTGAAAACGCGCTCGTCGGCTCGCATCAAGGGCAAGGCGGCCGCAAGCTATTTGAGGCGATCTTTAAAACACTGGCATAATGGAGATCAATTACAGAGTAGCCACCAAAGACGATAGCCAGACAATCCTGAATTTTATTCGCGAACTGGCTGAATACGAAAAACTTCTTGATGAGGTGACAGCAACTGAGGCCGATATCCAGAAAACTGTTTTTGACGGCACAGGCCCAAGCTTTTGCCTGACCGCCGAGGTCGACGGCCTGCCCGTCGGATTTTGCCAATAGCTTATAAACTGAAGGTTGACGTGTATCCTTTTTTAGCCAGTTCTTCAAGGTCCGGACCAGCCTGCAAGTTTCCCTTGTCTATTGCTTCGAAAATTTTTGCTATGCCCATAAACGCAATACCACCTGCCGCACACATAACACCCACTGCCAAGAGTGGAGTGCCAGTCGTAAATACTGCTATACTGACACCTGCAGCTATCATCCCCAAGCCAGTAATATTAAAAGCACGTCTTAAACATTTTGCATCATCATCTTCATAAGCATCATTTATTGTATTCTTTGACATCTTTTTCTCCTTAATTTTGTCCACCCTATCACAGTTAAATTTATTATGTCAATAAAATAATCTTCTAGATGGTCTTCTCCCACCTCATGACGTGTTTGCGCTTGTGCTACATTCATATTTTCTTTAAAACAATGAGCATGAAAGCAGCTCTCGATCACAATACACAAAATTTTATTAACACACTCAAAGAACCTGAAATTTCCGCCGAATTGGCTGCGGAATACGGCTTAAGCCAAAGTGAATTCGACCACATTCACGACATTCTCGGCCGCCAGCCGAGTTACACCGAGCTTGGAATTTTTTCTGTGATGTGGTCGGAGCATTGCTCTTATAAATCCTCACGCATTCATCTGGCTAAACTGCCTACACAAGCGCCTTGGGTGATCCAAGGCCCGGGGGAGAATGCAGGCGTTATCGATATCGGCGACAATCAGGCGCTAATTTTTAAGATGGAAAGCCATAACCATCCATCTTTCATTGAACCCTTCCAAGGTGCGGCCACAGGTGTGGGCGGGATTATGCGTGATGTCTTTACAATGGGCGCACGCCCTATTGCCAATTTGAACGCTCTGCGCTTTGGCGCAGCCGATCACCCGAAGACAAAACACCTCCTCTCCGGTGTGGTCAGCGGCATTTCCCATTACGGCAATTGCATGGGCGTGCCGACTGTCGCAGGTGAGACGGAATTTCATGAGAGCTATAACGGGAATATTCTCGTTAATGCAATGTGTATCGGCCTTGCCGATCAGGACAAGATATTTTATTCCCGCGGCGCGCAGCCCGGACAACCCGTTGTTTATGTTGGCTCAAAAACAGGACGCGACGGCATCCATGGTGCGACCATGGCCTCAGCTGAATTCGGCGAGGAAGAGGCCGACAACCGCCCGACAGTTCAAGTCGGCGACCCCTTCACCGAAAAACTCCTGCTCGAGGCCTGTCTTGAATTGATGCAAGAAGATGCCATTGTCGCTATTCAGGATATGGGCGCGGCCGGCCTGACGTCTTCTTCTGTTGAGATCGCCGATAAGGGTGGCATCGGCGTTGCGCTTGACCTCGATCACGTACCCCAACGCGAAAACCATATGCTTCCCTATGAGATCATGCTCTCCGAAAGTCAGGAGCGTATGCTCATGATCTTAAAACCCGGCGCAGAGGACACAGCCCGTGCCATTTTTGAGAAATGGGATCTCGATTTTGCTGTCATCGGCCAGACCAATGACAGTAAACGTCTGACCCTTGATATGTACGGTAAGCGCTGGTGCGATATCCCCGTCCCGCCTTTGGTGGATGATGCACCGAAATATGACCGCCCGCACACAAAGACACAGCCACAATCCAATATCAATCCAAGTGATTATCCTCTCCCGAGTGGCGATCCGTTTGAGGCGCTCAGAACTCTCATGTCCAGCCCACACCTTGCGAATAAAAGCTGGATTTGGGAGCAATATGACAGACTGGTGCGCGGTGAAACCGTCTTCACCTCAGGCCAGTCAGATGCCGCGATCGTTCGCATTCCAGAGTCCGAGAAGGCACTTGCAACAAGCTCTGATTGCACGCCCAGATACTGCAAGGCCGACCCTTATGAGGGCGGCAAGCAAGCCGTCGCCGAAAGCTACCGCAATCTTTGTGCTACAGGTGCGACCCCCTTGGCGGTGACCAACAACCTCAATTTTGGCTCACCCGAACGGCCTGAAATTATGGGCCAGTTTGTAGGTTGCATCGAAGGAATGGCTCAGGCCTGCCGCGAACTCGACTACCCTGTAGTCTCGGGCAATGTCTCGCTTTATAACGAGACAGCTGGGCGCGCGATCAATCCCACCCCCGTGATCGGCGGAGTAGGTATGATTGCTGACTGGTCAAAGGCCTGCCCCCTTGCCTTCCAAGGCGAAGAAGAAACCATCATGCTGGTCGGCCCGGAGGGAGCTGGACATCTCGGCCAATCCCTATATCTACGTGAAATCCATGGAGCAGAGATCGGCCCCGCTCCGCATATTGATCTGGAGGCGGAAAAGGAAACCGGGCTTTATATCCGCTCTTTAATTGACGAGGGCAAAATCACAGCTTGCCATGATATCTCGGATGGCGGTATTTTGGTCGCAATTGCGGAAATGGCAATCTCAAGCAATATCGGGGCTGACTTAGATATCGAAACTGATGCCGCCCGCCTTTACGGAGAAGATCAATCGCGCTACATCGTTACGACCACAACACCGGATCAGATCGAAGGCATTATCCTTGGAAAAACACGTGGCACGGATATAAAGATAGGCCGCTACAGCATTGCCATTGCGACCCTCAAATCTTTAAATGAAAACTGGCTTAAAGAGCTAATGCTCTAAAACTTAGAAAAAGCATTCTTTCTAGCCGGATTAGCAGTCCCCGACATTCGTAGCCTGCCCAGCGCGCCTTGCACAACCTCTGCAGGCACTACCCCCACAGTCAAATTAGATAAAAATTGGGATATAGCCCTCATCCCCGATCCTGAACGAGCATTATCAAAATCTGTTTTTGCCGTAATCTTATTAGAACTCATATTTCACACCTTTTTAAAACCCTTTGAATCAAATCGCATAATAAAAATACACATAATATTTAATTATGTCAACAAAAATCACACTGGATTTTTAAGTGCGAACGCGTTACCTCTATTAATATGCCTATGAATGCTAATGAAATCGAAAACCTGATTAAGCAAGGATTGCCCGATGCGGATGTCCGAATAGAGGATTTACGCGGTGACGGCGATCACTATGCTGCCTATGTTACCTCTCCTTCTTTCACAGGAAAACCTCGCGTACAACAGCACCAAATGGTGTACCGCGCTTTGGGTGATAAGATGGGTGGAGAACTCCATGCTTTAATGTTGCATACCAAAGCACCTGAATGATACATTGCTATAATAATTGAGAATTGAATAAGAATAACAAGAAATATAATTAGAAAGGGTGGCCTATGCAAAACGTCGTTTTTGACCGCATCAAACAAGATATCAACAACAATGATGTGACTTTATACATGAAAGGCACAGCCGTGTTTCCTCAATGCGGCTTCTCAGCAGCTGTCGTACAGATCCTGTCTGTGCTTGGTGTCGAGTTCCACTCTATTGATGTTCTGGCTGATAACGATATTCGCCAAGGCATCAAAGACTTTAATAACTGGCCGACAATTCCTCAACTTTTTGTCAAAGGAGAGTTTGTCGGAGGTTGCGACATTATCCGCGAAATGTATGAGACAGGCGAGCTGCAAACCCTTCTTAAAGATAAAGGCGTTGCCTTTAACGAAGCAGCCTAAGCTTTATACTCACTAAATCACATTCCCGCATTTTGTGAAGCGCTCAAGCGCCCTGTCGAGACCGGCCATCGTTTTGGCCAGATCGGGACTGTCATCATTTTTCCAGTGCCTGACGACATTGAGGTAAAGCCCCGTCAGTAGCGCCAGCTTCGCCAGACCGCGCCACCCCGAAGACGACACCCCCGCCGCCTCCATCATCCATGCCATTGAGTGCTTAAGGTGCGGGAACGAAATCACCAACGCCTTTGGATCAGATTTTAGGCTATCGAGAATGGACAATACCGCCTCACGGTCTTGATTGAGAATATCGAAACGTTCCATCAAAACCTCGAATAAACGGTCTTTCTCACTTTCACTATAATCAGGCTTTGCGCAGTTTTGCAAAACATTGCGATCCAGTTTACGGCCATAAAGAACAAGGATATCCGTCTTATCGTCCACGACATCGCGCAGCTCTACCATTGACCGTCCAGCAGCCTCGGCAATATCACTTAATGTCAACTGAGCCCAAGGCATCGTTTTCGCCGCATCAAAGGCTGCTTGTATAATCCAATCGGATGGATGTGCTTTTTTCGGCTTATCGACTTGCGTCATCACGAGACCTCATTTAAATGTATCTATTCATAAAACTTAGACTATATTGATAGAAAAGAAAGAGAGCGCGTGCAATGCCTTCTTCACAAGATAAAAAACAGCAAGAACTTACCAAGGCATACGATGTCGTAGCCGTTGGTAATGCAATCGTGGATATTCTGGCTCATGCCAATGACGATTTCTTAAAAGCTGAGAACATTGAAAAAGGCGCAATGACGCTCATCGACGAAGCCCGCGCTGCAGAGCTGTTTTCAAAGATGAATAACGCGGTCACAAGCTCAGGCGGATCCGCTGCTAATACAATGGCTGGATTTGGTTCTTTCGGGGGCAAAGGCGCTTTCATCGGCAAGGTCGCCAAAGACAGCCTTGGCGAAGCGTTTAATCAAGGCATGAACGAACAAGGAATCGCATTTAATAACCAGCCACTGATTGACGGCCCAGCGACAGCCAGCTGCCATATTTTTGTCACACCTGATGCCGAACGCTCGATGAACACCTTCCTCGGCGCCTCAACAGAGTTTGAAGAGACGGACCTTGATGAAACAGTCATCGCGCAGGGCCGCATTCTCTATCTCGAAGGCTATCTCTACGACAAACCAAAGGCCAAGGCCGCTTATAAGAAAGCATCCGAGATCGCGCGTAAACACGGCGTTGAGGTTGCACTCACACTATCAGACACATTCTGCGTTGATCGTCACCGCGCAGAGTTTGAAGAGCTGGTATCTAGTGATGTTGATATCCTTTTTTCAAACGAAGCCGAAATCAAATCCCTTTATCAGGCACAAACTCTGGAAGAGGCGATATCCAGAGTCGAAGGAAAATGCCGTATCGTCGTTATCACACGCTCTGAAAAAGGCGCGGTTATCCTGTCTCACGGGAAACGCTATAATGTGCCTGCTCATCCTGTTGACACTATCATCGATACAACCGGTGCCGGCGACCAATTCGCCGCGGGATTCCTGTTTGGCCTGAGCCGCGGCATGACACTCGAAGAATGCGGCGCTTTGGGATGCAAGGCCGCCGCCGAGGTTATCTCGCATTTCGGTCCGCGCCCACAAACAAGCTACACAGCCTTGTTGGCATGATACGCAAAGCTTTAGCAAGCCTTACCCTTATCATTAGCCTCATATGGCCAATTGCCCTTTGCGCCAATTCTAGCGCCAGTAACAATGACGCGAAGCGCCTGCCCCAACACGCCATCACAATGCATGGGCAGCCCAAATATCAGGAAGACTTCCTTCATTTGGATTATGCCAATCCGGATGCGCCAAAAGGCGGGACGCTTACGCAATCTGCCAGTGGAAGCTTTGACACACTCAACCCATACAACATCAAAGGGGTGAAGGCATCAGGCCTCACCTATCTATATGATCCGCTTATGCGACGTGTCTGGGATGAGCCATTCGGCCTTTATGGCCTGATCGCCGAGTCTGTCGAGATTGCGCCCGATCGCTCAGAGATTACCTATACCCTCAACCCCGATGCCCGCTTTCACGACGGCTCACAGATCACATCAGAAGATGTCGCCTTCAGCTTTGAGATGCATAAAACACATGGCAAACCTGTTACACGCCAAGTCTATGGCCTTGTCAAAGAAGTAGATATCCAAAGCCCCCGCCGCATTCGCTTTGTTTTTGGCGAGGGCTATGACGCCGAGACAGCCATGATCCTATCCATCATGCGCATCGTGCCAAAGTCGTACTGGCACGACAAAGATTTTGCCGCGACAACGCTAGAACCACCTTTGGGCAATGGCCCATACAAGGTATCAAGCCTAGATCCCGGACGACAGATTACATATGAGCGCGTTCAAGATTACTGGGCCGCAGATTTACCCGTAAATAAAGGACATTATAATTACGACCGCCTTGTCTATGACTACTTTCGCGACAACACTGTTGCCTTTCAAGCCTTAAAGGCAGGCGCTATTGATATATGGCGCGAGCAAGATATCGCACGCTGGATCACAGGTTATAACAGCACAAAAGACATCTCTCAAAACGCCTTTAAACATGGCCGTCCCGAATGGCTGAAAGCGCTCATCCCCAATGGCGCAAAACCTCTCTTCGAGGAAAAGAGTGTGAGACAAGCACTCTGGCTGGCCTTCCCGTATGAATGGGTAAATAAGAACCTGTATCATGATGCTTATGAGCCAATCACCAGCCTGTTTCCCAATTCCGAGCTTGCTGCGGATAACGCATTTTTAAAAAGTCAGCTCAACCAGCCACAACGCACAAGATTGAGACAGGCCAATCAATTGCTGCAAAAGGCAGGATGGCGCGTCAAAGACGGTATTTTACAAAAGGACGGTCAGATTTTTACTTTTGAAATTCTGCTCAACAACCCAGAGGACGAGAAAATTGCCCTGACTTATAAGCGCAATCTTTCTCGTCTTGGCATAGACGCTTCAGTACGTGCGGTCGATTCTGCACAATTTTTAGGTCGCCTGAATGAATTTGATTACGACATGGTCTTTTACCGCTGGATCAATTCACTCTCTCCCGGGAACGAACAAGCTATCTATTGGGGCACGGCCGCAGCAGACCAATTCGGGACACGAAACTATGCACGCGTAAAAGACCAAGAAGTAGACGATGCCATTCACGCGCTTGTGAACGCGGTATCACGCGCAGAGTTAATTGATGCAGCCCGGAAACTCGACCGCAAAGTCCTCGAAGATTACCGCATCATTCCTTTATTTTATGCCGGCAAAGACCTTATTGCGACGCGCCCCTCTATCGCAATACCTGAAAACACACCGGTTTACGGCCCTGTTATTGAGACCTGGTGGAAACAATAGGTATCTATATTATGCTGCGGCCTTAGGCGAGTTGCCGTCTTGGCTCATACGGCGCCTCCGAAGCATAGACTCTGGTGTTGGTAATGTGCCATTCACAGCCAGAATTTCGCGAAAATATTTTGCATCAAAAGGCGGTCTGCGCATCTCATCACCTGAAAAGGCGCTTTTTCCACCACCAACAGAAGAGGATTGGCACATCAAAACAGTCAGTGCATTTTGCTGATTCAGCAAACGATTAAGTCGTGCTGCATGAAGGGCTGCATCATCTTGCTGCTTACGGCTTTTCTTTTTATCCGTCTCTTTTTGTGCGACTAAAATCGAAATTGTCGGATCGTCTGACTGTACCAAAATAAGGCTCCCACACCCTGAATATTTGCTGGTCTATTCGCCTTGCGGCAATTTGGACATACGGCTATAGGTCTGGAATGCGCGGTCGGAACGTGAACCTCTATCCTGCTCTGTGGCGACTGTACCGATCCAGCTGCTGATATCAGCTTGTTTAGCACGAAAAACAGGTGTGTTGCGACGATCCGCCAGCTTACGCATCCGGATTTCATTAAGACGCGCCTCCATAGCAGACAAAGCATCATCGGCCATATCCTGTTCACCCCAGGATGTGTTCTTTGTATTCTCTGTTTTGTCTTTGCTACGAACCCTGTTTTTCTTAGAAATCAAAGGTTGTGCGTAGTAATGTCCAATAATATCCATAG
Source organism: uncultured Alphaproteobacteria bacterium (assembly GCA_964010795.1). Lineage (GTDB taxonomy): Bacteria > Pseudomonadota > Alphaproteobacteria > Micavibrionales > UBA9664 > CAXGMH01. The sequence goes on along the minus strand of CAXGMH010000003.1, from coordinate 5,476 downwards.
GCACCATATATGCACAAAAAACGAATCACCGCAATAAAAATTAACACTTTGTTAATATTTGCAAGATTTTTTTTAACTTTTTCCTAGCATACCTACGCTACTGTCAGCCTATGGTTCAAAAATAAATTGACAATACCGTTAAACATGGATAGGATTAAAATCCTACAAACGGGCAAAATGCGCCCTCTCGCTCAAACACAGGTTCTCACTATATGTCTGATTTCTTTTTCTCGCTCGGAGCGTTACCGCTGCCGACGCTACTGACCTTTATAATCATGATCGTAGTTAATGCAGCCGTGACACGCTTTGCCCTTCACACAATGAAGGAAGAGGTAGAAAAACTGGAAAAACGGCTCGAACAACTCCACACACAGCTTATGAAACTTTTCGTACTTGAAACTCGCATGACGCACACGGAAAAAGACTTGGCAAAAACACAAAGCAAGCTCGATCGCATCGAGGCAGCATTTCTGTTCAGAGATGACGTCTAGGCCTTACTTACCCTTTTCTTGAAGCTGTTTTAACACAGCAAAAGGATTATCCGCATCCGCCTTTTCATCGCCCTTGATCTCAAAATTATACGTCTTTGGGCCTTGCGGCTTTGCTTTCCTTTTCTGAGGCGGCTTTTTCTTATGCGACGACTTCTGATCTGTTTTTTGACCGGGTTTTTGTTCCGACTTTGGCTTGTGTGGCTGTTTTGATTTTGCACGCGCAGGGCCGGCCATTTTTCCGCGGCGAAGCTCAAACCAAGGTAGGTCTTTGTCCTTTTTCTCTTCGGGAGCTTCAGAAGTATCCTTAGCCTCCGGTTGGGGCTTTTCTTCTGACTGAGCCGCTTCTTGTGGCGCATTTTCTTCCTGGATTTGTTTGTGCCCCATTGCCGTTAAAATAGCGAGCGTATCTTCTGTTGTGGCTCCCATCCATTCGGAATAGCTATGTTTGGCCTGAAACTTCCAATCTTTAGAGCTGTCATAAATATCGACAATGACGCGGTCGAGCATATCGATACGCACAGCACGAGGCCCCATTACAGGATAGCCCACAGCTTGGTAAAAAGCCGTTTGCTTGCGCTGGTCATCATCCAGAGCCACAGAGACCACACCATCTGCAGGGACTGGAGCAGGTAAATCCCGGCCATTCCATAAACACCAAAGCATACCGCGCAAACGTACTGCTGCAGGCTTATTTAGTGGCGGAACAAAGGCCAGAAGCGGGCCAAGGCGCACACGCTTTGAACGCAACTGAGCGCGGCCTGTTTCATCAAGCTCTGCGATCAAGTCTTCGATCTCGGCACGAGGCAGAACTCCCATTCCTTCTTTAACTTGAAAGGCAATACCACGAGCAGGTCCCGTCAGATTCTGGTCATCCAAGGCCATAAGCGGCTCCAGAACATCTCCCATATGCTTATCAAGCCAGCTTTGAATACGCATCTTAGCCAAGGCTTTGTCTTCCCCTTCAAGCAAACCGTTCTCAATCAAGACAACACCCGGCTTTAGCGGATCATTTCCTTTTTCCAAACGCGCAACAGCATCGCCCGGCGTTGGGTTATTGGCCTTGGGCTGCCATGTGATTTCACCTGATGGCAGAAGTTGGAATTGGTTGTTTTCAAATTTCGTCATAGCGTCCAGTCTTTTCTTTATTTCTGGTTTTAATGCATTTCGGGCTGCCTTTACAACAGCTTTATAATCCGAGCGGTCAGGCGTGCCATCAGCTTCGAAACAAAAGCCGCGTAAATCTCCGACCTTATGCCCTTCGACAATCACCTCACCATTGCTTCTAATTCCCGCCAAAAGCGTGCGCCCCTCCTCCAAGGAGCGCATCAAAACCGCAGAACGCTTATCAACAAAGCGCTTAATCAAGGCGTCATGCAATGCATCCGAAAGGCGGTCTTCGATCTGGCGAGCCTTCTGTTGTATGGCTTCGGGTCCGTCATGCCAGTCTTTGCGGTGAGCAACATAGCTCCAAGTTCGGATATGCGAAAGACGGTTCATAAGCGCATCAACATCGCCTTCGATATTATCCAACCGTGCAAGAGCTACATCTACGCGCTCAGCCGGAATAGTTCCGTGCTCAATCAGGTCAAGATAAAGACCCGCCACAAGCTCGTCATGTTTTTCCTGAAGTGTTTTCCTGAAATCAGGAATCTGGCAAACATCCCAAAGCAGATGCATGGCCTCCGGATTGCTGGCACGAGCCATCACCTCCTCGTATTCGCTTAAGGATTCCAGAGTGCGCTGGTCATCTGATACGCGCCCGCGCACCAACATGGCGTGCCCAGACGCATTATTAAGCGAGCGCAGAAGCGCTTTGGGAGATGCAAAGTCTAAATTAGGATTACGCCAATATATCTCACTAAGGCTCGGAAATTCGTTTTTCTGAATAGCTTCGTATTCTTCGGGCGCCAGATTTTCAGCAAAGCCCGTCACACCAAATGTCCCGTTTCGCCTATAGCGCCCCGCACGCCCTGCAATCTGGGCCATTTCACTGACATACAGGCGGCGCATCCTCGCTCCATCATATTTGCGCAATCCGGCCAAGGCGACATGATGAATATCCATATTTAATCCCATACCGATCGCATCCGTCGCGATCAGGTAATCCACTTCGCCGGATTGATACATCTCGACCTGTTTATTACGGGTGCGCGGCGACAGCGCTCCCATAACCACGGCTGCACCACCCTTTTGCCTGCGCATCAAATCAGCCGTTGCATAAACCTCATCAACAGAAAAGCCGACAATTGCCGAGCGCTTGGGCAGTCTCGTGATCTTACGAAACCCTGTATATTCAAGCAAAGACAAGCGCTCTCTTGTAGAAAATTTTGTCTCAGGCAAGAGGCCGGCAATTACGGGACGGATTGTCTCGGCGCCCAAAAAAAGCGTTTCTTCACTACCGCGACAGCGCAAAAGGCGATCTGTGAACACATGGCCGCGTTCCGGGTCCGCACAAAGTTGCACCTCGTCAATAGCTATAAACTCGAACCCTTGAGTTATCGGCATAGACTCAACCGTACAAAGGAAATATTTGGCCCCTTGAGGAATGATTTTTTCTTCCCCCGTAATCAAAGCCACTTGCAGGCGCCCCTTCTCACGCACAAGACGTTCGTAGTTTTCACGAGCCAGCAATCGCAAGGGGAATCCAATACAGCCCGTCTTATATGACAGCATACGCTCTATTGCGTAATGGGTCTTACCCGTATTGGTCGGACCGAGCAAAGCCTCCATACGAGGCGAAGGGGGTGTTTTGGTGTATTTAGCCATCGGCATAATAAAACAGAGTATAGAGCGCCAAGACAAGGCGTCCAATGCTTGTATTCAACGGGAGCTGTGTTATGCTCAATTTTATGAAATTAATCCTGTCTTTTCTTTGCGCATTATGTGCTCTTGTGACGCTACCCGCCAAAGCGGATGAACGTCTGGAAATCCGTTCATTTTTTGAAAACCAGCTTAAACAAATTAAAGAGCAGGCAGAGCCGAATGGCATTAACATCTCTTATGAAGGCCCCCTTCTGGTTGAACCGGCACAAGGTTATTACTCCATCACAACTCCGGCTGTAACCGTTGATATGGGGCTGATTGTAAAGTTAGGCAACCTCTCCTTTAATATTGTTCCCAATCAACAAACCGAGCAATGGATCGGTCGCGTGGCCTATGCCACACCGATTGTCATCACCTCACCCGATGGTAACGACAGCAGAGAGCTCCATCTGGGCGCACAAGACAATATTGTGACGATCGACAAAAAGTTCGACATCTTCACAAGCAATAAGATCAGTATCAAGGACATCATTTTACGTGACACGCAGGGTCGCACACACGCCCAAATCGAAGAAGTGCGCATGAGCAAAACAATGTCCGATATTGACACTGGCGCACTAGAAAAAGACCGTAATCTCGGTGATTTTTTCTATGCTGGAACCGGAGACATCAATCTTTCACTTAGTAATACGACATTTTATATCGACCAGCTGCTTAAAAGCAAAAGTCTGAGCGCAAAAGCAACGCAGCAAGACACACTGATCGCAAAGGCTGCGACACTGAATATAGACCTTGCTCACGCGACACAAAATGGCGAGATTGATTATCTAGCTCTGTTTTCCGTCAAAGACCTGACAGCAACCAAGAATGGGAAAGCGATCGACTTCCCTGTACCTGCCGAGCTACGCTTTCAGACAATGCTAAAAGGCCTCTCTCGCGATTTATATCGTGAGTTGATCGAAGAAAATAAAGCCCTGTTAAAAGAACATAAGGACAAGATCACAAATCCTGATAGCATCAGCGAAACAGAAAAAGAAGCTATTAACGAGGCCTTTAATGCGACATTTGATCGCTTTATCGAAGCGGCACAAAAAGCAGGCGCGAATTTCGCCTATCAGTTCTTCCTTGCCGACCGACAAGACCGCACACTGAAAGTTGAAACCGATGTCATCGGAGACAATGAACATAAACTGGGGATGTATGGCACAACAGTCTTAACTGTCAAAGGACTTGAGAGCTGGCTTGATAGCGTCAAACTTCCCACAGATACGAAGCTTCAGGGCGTCCCTGAGGGTATGCCAATTCCCAACACTGTCCCCGCACCAGTGAAGGCCGCCCTCATACAGCTTTCTGAAACGCGACAATTAAATGATGGCTCAACCGCTCATGTCTTTAACTTCCGCGTCACAAAAGAAGGAGAGATGAGCGTTAACGATAAGAACATTCAAATCGCTATCGGTATGCTTTTAGGCGCATTAATGCAAAGCGCACCGTCACAAAACGCACCCTCTGCGGGCGATACGCCGTCTCAAGACACACCCCTATAATAATTAAGGACACTATCGTGCGTCCTAAACTCTTTATTACCGACCTCAGCCCAATCTGAAAGGGTGTTCACTTTACTGACCGATCCCCTCAACTACACCGCCCCATTATTTATTATGTATAATAATAATATTAAATAAGAATAAGTTATTGTTTTTAAATACTTTTTTTCAATTTTTTCTTGCATCCAATAGCATTATTTGACATATTATAAATATAACGATCATCACTGTGGGGAGACAATAATGATCTTTTTATTTATAATTTTCGCTATTAGTGCAGCATCCTTTTTTATTGGCATCAGCTACTCGGACATGATTTTTAAGCGTTGCCTGTCTCAATCGTATGAGATGTGGGACGAACAACCCTCCAAAGCCGTAAGTCTGGCTTTCAATGTAAGCAGAACCAATACCCTATAAACCCAAAAAACCTAAAGACCCAAGCAAGCGACAATAAAAACAAAAACAGCTTGCACACTCAAAATCCCGGCTCGTGCCGGGATTTTTTTTTGCTGTGAAGGTTTAGTTTTTATCAAGTCCTATATGGCCTTTAACCAAGCATATGCTATATTAATATTATGCTGCGCGGTAACGTTCTATTTCTTATTTTGATTGCTGTGGCCATGTTCGCTGCCCTGGCTTACGCCGTCACACAAAGCACGGGCGGCGGTGTCGTGG
>CAXGMH010000002.1:0-62800 GCA_964010795.1 uncultured Alphaproteobacteria bacterium | reverse complement strand
AGCTGATAACTCTCAGCCAGTCCTAGAGACCCTTTTTGGCTCTCGCATTTATTGACGATAAGCAATTTTGGCTGTTTGTTCTTGCGGATCAGTCCAGCAAAATGAGCATCAAGCGGTGTTACGCCCTCGCGGCCGTCAATCATAAAGAGGAGCATATCCGCTGTTTCAATAGCCTGCTCTGTTTGTCGGCGCATACGCCCAAACATTGTTTCGCCTTTTTCGTCTTCAAGTCCGGCTGTGTCGATAAGCGTAACGGTTTGTCCGGCCAGATTAGCCTGTGCCTCGCGGTAATCGCGCGTAACGCCGGGGCGGTCATCAACAATCGCCAAGGCTTTGCCGCAAAGCTTGTTGAACAATGTTGATTTCCCAACATTGGGACGACCTATCAGGGCAATGCGAAAAGGGGTATGCATTATTGTAATACTTTCTTGTTTATCGCGATCCGGCTTATCTGTATGCCGTTAGACGACCGTTATCATCGAGCACATAGAGCGTTTGCTTTGCCACAATCGGTGCAATATGTACCGAGCCGGTTGTATTCCATTCTCTTATGATTGATCCGTCTTCTGGTGATACGGCAACGACATCGCCCAAAGTGCTGATTAACAGCAAACGTTCTCCGGCTAATACTGGGCCTGCCCAGCTTATAGCGCCATAAGCGTCATCTTGATCCTTGAAACGGCGCAGTTGCCTTACCCAACGGATCGCGCCACTATCGCGTCCCAAAGCCAAGAGCTCGTTATTCTTGGTCAGGGTAAAGAGATGGTTGCCTGCGACCCAAGGTGTTGACTGGCCGCCGATATTACGATCCCAGACGCGATTACCGCTGCGCTCGTCAATGGCGACGATCTGTCCGCCATAGCTTTGTACGATAACGAAACCTTTATCAATCACGGGATGGCCGACAATGTCATTGAGGCTCCCTGCGCCTGTGCGTGTTCTCAGGCTTGCCAGTGAATCTGACCATGCAACAGAGCCGTTCTCGCGGCGCAGGGCAAAAACTTCACCGGAAGAGAAAGCCGGTACGACGATTTTACCATTTGCCGCAGGACTGGGGGCGCCGAGAAAGCCAGCGTCTTCTTGTAATCCCTGATGGCTCCATATTGTATTGCCCGTCTCGCTATCAAGTGCGATGACGCGATTATCCAGTGTTGAGACATAGACATGATCTTCAAAAGCAGTAGGCGCAGCGCGCAAAGGGCTGCTGATCTGTGTCGTCCAGAAAACTTCACCTGTCTTCGGGCCCAAGGCGGTGACTTTTGTCCCGCCCGTTGTCGCATAAAGGTAAGAGCCACCAAAAGCCAGTCCACCGCCTTTTAGTGTTTCGTCATTCCCTTTGCGCAAGTCATGTTTCCAGATACGCTCACCGTCTTCTGCATCAAATGCTGTAACGGTTTTGTTGGTGTCCATTGTATAGATGATGCCGTCAACGAGGATCGGTTGTGTCAGAAGCGGGTTGTCGCTCTGGCTCCCGCGTCCGATATTGACGCTCCAGAGCTTTTTAGGTTGTTGTGTGGTTAAAGCAAGATGCTGCATAGCATGGTTCGGGTAACCACCGGCTTGTGGCCAGAATTGATTATCCCATGCTTCGCTGACGATAAAGCCTTCTGCGGAAAGGGCGACATCATCGGGTTCCAGGCTTTCTTCCAGTGTTAGAATAGAAATGCGCTCACCGGGAAGGCCGGGGCCCTCATCTTCGCCGAGCCATGTTGAACAGCCGGATGTGAGCAAAGAAATCGAAAAGACGGCGATCAGTGATAAGAGAGTTTTATTGAGCATCTTTCACCTCGTTTTGTGTCATCTGATACTGATAAAGGGGTAACAGTTCACTGATGATAGGTTGGAAGCTTGAGAACGGGCCATAGCGCGTTTGCAGCTGTTCTAAATGTAGGATTGCCTGTGTGTAGTCTTGATCCTGATGCGCTTCTGCCAATGCCTGATAAAGCAATGCATGGCCATGCCATACATTCTCTTGATCTTCTAAGACAGGCTCGAGGATCTCGCGAATATCTGCTGCTGTTACTTCCTTTTTACGGAGCAGGATTCCTGCGTGATTGATCCGGGCCATATTGCGCAAAATCGGGTCAGCATTCTGGTCGGCTGCGATATCTCTGTATTGAGCCTGCGCAAAATCATCGGAGTCGCTTTGTAGGGCTTGCCCCGCCAGTAACATTTTAACCAGAGCATCCGTTTTAGCGGGCAGCTCGCTCAACGTGCCTTTCAGAGCTTCGTTGCGCGCCTCGCCTTGTGGTATGGAAAACGCCTCAAGCAGGATTGCTCCCGCGCTGTTCATACGGCTATTGTGGTCGTATTCCCACCAGCTCCATGCGGCTGTACCCAGAATGAGCGCGCCTATAATACCGAAAAAAGGAAATTTATAACGGTTCCAGAGGCTGTGCCAGCGTTCGCGTTGCAGTTCTTCTTGTGCTTCTTTTAAAAGATCATTCATTGTCTTTTAATATCCTGTCTTAACATCATTTTTACGTGTTGCATAACAGCCCGAAATGACGAATGAGTCAAGAACAGAAAAAACGACTCTCGGTATCCTACCCCTCACGCCACTTGATCGAACAGCCCATTGATGGGTGTTGTGGCTGATGGAGATCCTGACCATTGGCGATTTGTGACATAGCCTCGAACAATTCGGCTTTTGTGTCGGCATTACGCGGATTCTTTCCGGCTGAATCGATACGCCCCCGATAAACCATTTTCAAATGGGCATCAAAGCCGAAAATATCGGGTGTGCACACAGCGCCATAGGCCTTGGCAATATCCTGACTCTCGTCGATTAAATACGGGAAAGTAAAGCCATGCTTTTTTGCAAAGATCTTCATATTCTCAAAGGAGTCAGCCGGATAGTTATCGGTATCATTAGGCATGATGGCAATTGTCTTAACGCCAAGGGGTTCAAGCTTGTTTGCCGTCTCGACAAGCCGGTCGACCACTGCCTCCACATAGGGGCAATGATTGCAGATAAAGGCGATGACGGTGCCCGCCCGCCCCTTGAGTTCATCAAGCGTATAGGTCTTGTCATCAATGTTTTTCAGTTTGAAATCCGTGGCTTTCTCACCCGTATCGAATTGTGGCGTTTCTAAAAGAGCCATAATTTCCTCCGCCTTGTTGGTTTTTAAGCTTAATTCGTGTTAAACTAATACTATGCGTGATCGGCCAGATGTCCATCCTGGGATGAGGATAACCTCGTCTTTATTTCACCCGAGCGAGCTCAGGGCAGTACTTAGTGCATATACCACGGGTGTGATGCGCAAGGGCTGGCGTGATTATGGCATTTCCGGCGAAGAAAACCGATGTGTATTTGCCGTTCTCGACAAGACGGTTGCAGGCACGGATTTTTCTGCTGCGATCGAAAAACGGCGCTCGCAAAAGGGAAAGAAATGCTTCTATCGTGTCTTTGATCGTTCAAAACAAATCATATCAACAGACAATTTCCGCGAGGCACTTGCCGCTTTTTCAGCCATTGACGATAAAGATCTGGATAATAGGATGGTGAGAGGGAATCTCCATTTAAAACTGGTCAAATAGAGCATTCGCCCCTATAACTCATTGTTATGCAATTTGTGATTTTATTACTATGTTTTTGCCTGTCTTTTGGCCTGTCAGCATCTGTTCATGCTGGCGGTGTCGGCTCAATGGAGGAAATGACGGCCAGCCGTAGTGATACATTACTCAATATCGCAAGAGAGCATGGTCTGGGCTTTACCGAGATCAGGGCTGCCAATCCGGGTGTTGATCCTTGGCTTCCCGGCGAAGGCACAGATGTGATTTTGCCGAAATGGCATTTATTTCCTGATGCTCCTCAAAAAGGCATCGTCATTAATTTGGCAGAAATGCGACTTTACTATTTCCCTGAAAGCCGGGATGAAGCGCCGCGCAGCTTCCCGATCGGGATTGGTCGTGAGGGGTTTGATACGCCGTTGGGCGAGACGAAAGTCAGCTGGAAACGCCCTAACCCAAGCTGGACGCCGACACCATCAATGCGCGAAGATAATCCTGATCTGCCGCAAACCGTACCGCCGGGGCCTGATAATCCACTGGGCTCTCATGCCGTTTATCTTGGCTGGCCCGCTTATTTGATGCATGGAACGGATAAACCTTGGGGCATAGGCCGCCGTGTCAGCTCGGGCTGTATTCGTCTATACCCCGAAGATATCAAACAGCTATATGCCCTCGCCGAGAAGGGAATGCCCGTACGCGTGGTCGATCAACCGGTGAAGCTTGCTTGGATTGAAAGCGCACTTTACATGGAAGTACATCCGCCCGTTGAGCAGGCGATCTCTTTTGAGCGTCAAGGTGATGCGCCGATTTACAATGTCCCAAAAGGCTTTCTTGCGTGGCTTACGGATACAGTCGGCGAACGGAAAAAGCACGAAATAGACTGGGCCTTGATACATAAAGTTTTGCGCGAACGCCGAGGTTATCCGGTGAAAATCTATGATGTATCAAATTATGCAGACCGTGTTTTGCGCTGACTAACGCGCGATGAGAATATGATAAAAATGATAGGCGCTGGGCATGAAATCGCTTGTGGGATTGCCTTGAAAACAAAGCGTATGGTTTCCATCAATCAGACCCGCAGTATCGCTTGTTTCTCTGGCCCCGTCATATGTGCCGTAAAAGCTTGTTCGAGAATGGGAATGCACAGCATCTACTGGAATTGTTGGATCGCCGATTAGCCTTTCATTAATGGAAGCGCATAGCTCTTCTCTTAAACCTGACACCATCATAAACAGCTCCGCAAAACCTGCCGGATCAGAATCGCAAAATGCGCTGGGGCCTCCGGTTCCACTTGTGCCCACATTACGAATACAGCTTCCTCCGTGGAAATAAAAGTTGCCATAGGTCGTAGCTGTTGATTGGGCCGGATCCAGCCAGTCCGTGCTCGCGGCTTGATAGGGCAATGCCCCTCCGTTTACATCAAAAACATGACAGCGACCATCATTCGGAGCAAATCCGTTATGTTGGTCATCGGCATTATCCTCGATTGTACCATCACCGTCCCAATCTCGTTGAAAAGAAATTTGTGTGTCACGGCATCCATTGGAAAGACGCAAACGCGTTACTGTTTGCTCCATTAATGTTGCGTATTGAATAATCTCGGAAGACCATAGGTCTAGCTTTTCTTTGGTGACATCAACAACGCCGCCACGTTCACCGCGTGTTACGGCATAGCTGAGGGCTGCAAATAAGGCAACAGCAAGTAAAATTAAAAAAAGTACATTGCCTTTATGAGGATGCGTTTTCATTTGTGTGGTTTTCTCTTAACGTGGCGGGACGATTAGGCAGTCTTTTAATTGAGCGCAGGCATCATTGGCCGCTTTTTCATCCAGTCCGGTCAGGCGTGCTCTGAATAGCACGCCGTCACTGCGCCTTGCAGGGACGATTCTGCCTGTAAGGGGGCCGAAATCTGCTTGCGCCAGCTTGACTTTGGCCTTCTGGATTGCTGTTTCAGAAGCGACACGGCTTGTGTATGCGCCGACCTGAATAGACCAGTCGCCGGCATAGAAGCTTTCCTTTTTGGCGGGGGTACTATTAAGCTCAGTTATAAAGGGTAAGGTCTTTTGTGTTCCTGTATGGGCTGTGGCTGCGACCAGGCCTGTCATAAAGCGTTCGCGCATTTCCGGATCAACATCACCTTGGCCGATCAGGTCAGAGAGCAAAACAGGCTCTCCGCTCTGGGCGTTGCGGCCGAATACAAGTCCCGTATCCGCTACGGTTTTCAGAGCTGCCAGCTGAGAATCATCTTGCATTTGATCCGTAGGTTTGCGTGATGGTTGGGGGGCTGTTTGTATTGCATTGGCAATAAGCTGTTCACGCTGAACCTTGCCGAAGGCTGTATTGAGCAAAGCCTCCATATGGTCATTGCGTGACCGCGATGTTTTGCCGCCAAAGACCACACCGATCAAGCGACGATTATCCTGCACGGCTGACGCTACAAGATTAAATCCTGCAGCAGAGATATAGCCTGTTTTCATGCCGTCCATCCCCGCATAACGGCGCATGAGGCGATTGTGATTTTCGTAGGTTTTGCCGCGATAGCTGAAACGCTGCATAGAAAAATAAGGATAATAAGCGGGGTATTTGCGGATGATATAGCGAGCCAGTCTGGCCATATCGCGCGCGGTGGATATCTGTTCACGGTGGTGAAGTCCCGATGCATTTTTAAAGACAGTTTGTGTCATGCCGATCTGTCTTGCTTTGCTTGTCATGTGCCACGCAAAGCGTGCTTCTGTGCCGCCGAGTTTTTCGGCAATGGCAACGGCGACGTCATTAGCTGATTTTGTGACAAGGGCTGCTATGGCGTCCTTGACTTGAATAGAGCTTCCTGAAGGAAGGCCGAGCTTGCTGGGTACCATGCCGGCTGCGTGGCGGGAAATTGGAATACGGCTATTGAGCGTAAGGCGTCCGGATTCTAGCGCATCAAAGACCATAACCAGCGTCATCATCTTGGTTAGAGAAGCGGGGTGTAAGCGCTTATCCGCGTGACGTTGGTGGTAAATACGGCCTGTATCGGCATCAATGACAATAGAAGCGTATTTGGGATTTGCGCTCGCACTATGGCTGAATGACGCCAGGCAAAAGAGTGTCAGTAAGAGAGCCCATAATGTCTGTTGAGAGATATACCGCATCGCTATGTTTTTTTGATATTATTATCATCTTACGTCTAAGTGATTATACTAACCTATATCTTTGTTTATGGCGAGTCATTGATTTGCTTTTAAAATCTTATGTGGTTGAATGCAGGAATAGTATGACTGCATACGATTGTGCGTTGCACAAAATAGCGTTGACAAAGACCCTTTCTCGTATTAAATTATAATTATTGTGCAGTGAACAATTTTTGATAATGCTAAGGATATAGACATGGCGCAAACACCAAATACGCCAGAAAAAGCAACGGAAACAAATGCTAAGGTCGAGCGAGAGTCGAAAAAAACGGCTGCTGTTAGCGAAGCTAAAACAACAGCCAAGCGCGTAGAGAAAACAGAAGTTAAATCAGGCGTGGATGCGAAATCCGCATCTGCACCGAAAGCAAAGCCGCAAGCTTCTAAAAAGGCGGCAAAGATGTCCAAACCTGCAGCTGCAAAAAAGAAAACCGCTGCAGCCAAGACATCGCGTAAAACCAAACCCGCTGCTCGTAAAAAGACGACAGCACCTAAACTGAAACCTGAGGAGGTTACAATGCCTGCATCTAACCAGAACACTGCAAATTTTGAGCAGATTACAAAACAGACATATCAGGGCTTTGAGCAAGCCAATGAATTCAGCCGTGAGCTTTTTGACGCTATGGTTCAAAGCTCGAACATCGCTGCGACAGGTTACCAAGACCTTATGCAGGCAATGATGGGCTGGTCACAAGAATCCACAGAGCAAACAATGGCGTCTTTCAAAGATTTGATGAGCTGCCGCTCTTTGAATGAATTCACTGAAAAGCAAAACAAATTGGCTCAATCTTCTTTGAACCATACGCTTAACGGCGCGACGCAGATTTCCGAGAAATACATTAAAATCTGTACAGACGCTGCTGAACCTTTGAATAAGAAAATCACGACAGTGGTTGAAAAGGCCTCCAAACAACGCGCAGCGTAATAATTACGTTATCGCTGAAATTAGATGACCAGAAGCCGTCGAGATATTTATCTCGGCGGTTTTTTTATGCGTTTGCAGATTGGTCAGAGCCTGTTGAGCGGCCAAGGCGAGTCATAAGGGTTAGCCATTCTTTTTCGTTCAAGCCGCTATTTTCCTGTGTCACGAATTCACCGCGTGCCATGCGACGAAGGACATATTGCTCATCGGCTGTAAAATCTTGAGCCGGCGCAGGATTGTCATTGCGAGGGCGTGGCAATTTAAAACCGCGAAGGTGGAAATACTGTTGCATGGGCTTTATCCCTTAAATCAAAAATAGCTATTATGTATTCAGCTGCGATCAAGGGTTAAAAACTGATAGGACAGAGATGTTTCATCCTTGCCTTGGCCTTGTCGACACTGTGTTTGCTCCCAATTACTCATATCAAGTTCGGGAAAGAACGTGTCCCCATTAAAGCTTTTTTGAATATTTGTCAAATAAATTCGGTCTGTAAAGGGTAATAATCGCTCATAGATTGTGCCGCCACCGGCACAAAAGACTTCACTTTGATTGTTTTTTCTTGCAAATTCTTTAGCTATTTCAATGCTTTCCTCAAGAGAGGAGGTAACACAGCCGCTTGCAGGCTCTACTTTATAGTTATCGTCACGGCTCAGGACTACGCAATAGCGTCTCGGCAGAGGCTTGCCGAGCATATCGTAGATAGATTGATAGGTTTTGCGTCCCATAATCAGAGCATGACCAAAAGTCTGTTCCTTGAAAAATTTCAGGTCTTCTGGAATGTGCCACAGCAAGGCATTGTCTTTGCCTATGGCACGGTTCTCGGCCATAGCGACAATGATCGACAGTTTGATTGACGAATCTTTTGGGGGCATTAAACTGCGACCTCAGCCTTGATATGAGGATGGGGATCATAGCCCTCTAATGTAAAATCATCATATTTGAAGCCGAAGATGTCTTTGACTTCGGGGTTGATACGCATTGTCGGCAAGGCGCGCGGCTCGCGCGAGAGTTGCAGCTCGGCTTGTTCAAAGTGGTTTGAGTAAAGATGCGCATCGCCGAAGCTGTGAACGAAATCACCGGCTTCTAAGCCGCAAACCTGTGCCATCATCATAGTTAGCAGGGCATAGGAGGCGATGTTAAACGGCACACCGAGGAAGATATCGGCAGAGCGCTGATAAAGTTGGCAGGAGAGCTTGCCATTGGCGACATAAAATTGGAACATAGTGTGACAAGGCGGGAGCGCCATCTCTTCGATAAAAGCCGGGTTCCATGCCGATACAATTAAACGGCGCGAATCCGGTGTATTTTTAATCTGGTCAACGACTTTGCTGATCTGGTCTATCATGCGGCCGTCATGGGTTGGCCAGCTGCGCCACTGATATCCGTAAACAGGGCCCAGATCGCCGTTCTCATCGGCCCATTCGTCCCAGATGCGTACTTTGTTTTCTTTGAGATATCCGATATTGGTGTCACCGGAGAGAAACCATAACAGCTCATGAATGATCGAGCGTAAATGCAGTTTCTTTGTTGTGACCATCGGAAAACCTTCGCTTAGGTCAAAGCGCATTTGATATCCGAAAACAGAGCGTGTCCCCGTTCCCGTGCGGTCTGACTTATCTGTCCCTGTGTCTAGGACATGGCGCATTAAATCATGATACTGTCTCATAAATATAAACTTTCTGTATAAATAAAATAAAATTAAAATTTTATTAAACTTTTAATCGTATTCTAAGGATATCTCTGTGGGGGAGATTTGTGAAGAAGAAGGGTGATTTCAGATTGAAAAAGTCTGGGGATGCTCTTAGTAATTAGCAAACCACGGAGGGTGTCATGGTCGCTTATTTACAATATCTCAATGGCGGAAGCCAGCCCGGCAAGAAACTTGTCGTTAAACGTAATCAGTGTGAAATACAGCGTTTCTTGATTTCTCACTATAAGCATACGGCGTTGATGAACCTGATTTACCGCATGGCGTGGGGACGTAAAATCAGTTTGCCGCCTGAGGTCGAGGTGGCCTTAATTGAAAAAGATATCATAGATTTCGATGGTTCTATTTTCCCTGATGTCGCGGCAAAGGTTAGACGCTTGCTGAGCTATGACAGCACGGGGAATCTTGTCCTGGATTTGGCTGAATAAAATCATCTCACCTGATATAGGCTAGGATAGAATTTCGATTCGCAATGTATTGGTGGTGCCGGGTGTGCCAAAGGGGACACCGGCAGAGATAACGAGTTTGCCGCCCTGTTGCGTCAGCTCTTTCTCCAAAGCAATATTGCGCGCTTTCTCGACGACATCTTCGAAGCCGATTTCATTCGGGAAATGCACAGCCATAACGCCATAGGCAAGGCAGAGATAACGTGCTGTATCTTCGTTTTGCGTCAGGCATAAAACAGGCATTGAAGGGCGTAAGCGTGCGATACGCAAGGCAGTCGAGCCGGATGTTGTATAGGTGACGATGGCATCAGCCTCAATGTCTTGTGCGACCTGCTCCGCAGCGATCATCAATGCGTCACCCGCATCGCCTTCTCTGGCTTGTATAGGGGCATTATCAACCATCTTGCGGTAAATACTGTCCTGTTCAACGCGGTGGGCGATTTTATCCATCATGGATACAGCCTCAAGCGGGTAACTACCCACGGCCGTTTCTGCGGAAAGCATGACCGCATCGGCACCGTCATATATCGCAGTAGAAACATCAGAGGCTTCGGCGCGTGTCGGAATAGGGCTTGAGACCATAGATTCAAGCATCTGGGTTGCAACGATAATCGGTTTTGCAGATTGTCGGCACAAGGCAACAATGCGTTTTTGAACAGACGGCACATCTTCGGCCGGGATTTCAACACCTAAATCACCACGTGCAAGCATGATCCCGTCGCAGACATCAAGGATCCCTTCAAAGTTATGCAGGGCCGCGGGTTTTTCAATTTTTGCCATCAGTTTGGCGCGACCTGCGATCAGGTCTTTGCCTTCTTGGGCGTCCTCGACCGTTTGTACAAAGCTCATGCCGATCCAGTCACATCCGGCATCAAGAGCGGTATTTAAATCCGCTTTGTCTTTCTCCGTCAAAGCCGGTATAGGCAGTTTGAGGCCGGGCAGGTTGAACCCTTTTCTGTCGGAAAGGGCATCACCCGCCAGTACTTTTGTCTCAAGTGTGTTTGTGCTCTTGCCCGTGACTTGCAGGCGTACGCGCCCGTCATCAAGGTAGATTTTGTCACCTTCATTTAAAATATCATGTACTTCCCTATGCGGAAGGCAAACGCGTGTTTCATCCCCCGGCTTTGGGTCAAGGTCAAAGCAAAAGCTCTGTCCTTTCTTTAAACCGACTGAGCTCTTTGCAAAGGTGCCGATCCTGAGTTTCGGACCTTGCAGATCGGCAAGAACAGCAATTGGTCGCCCGAGGCGTTTCTCAATGGCACGAATATCCGAGATTGTTTTCCGGTGATCGTCGCTTTTGCCGTGCGAGAAATTAACGCGAAAGACATTAACTCCGTATTGTATAAGAGATTCAAGCATATCGGGGTGATTGCTGGCAGGGCCAAGAGTGGCGACTATTTTTGTAGCGCGTCTGTGACCGATTTTGTCATGGGTAAACAGTTCCATATGTTTTTTGTTCCCTTATCTCGCGAGTAAAACTTTGTAGAAATGATAGCTGCCTGAAGCAGGTGTTGTATCGCCTTCAAAGCAGCCGGTTGAATGTCCATCCAGATTGGCAATAGCATGAGAGGCGGAAAAGCTTCCTGCAAAATGTTCATCGCTGCTGTCATAGGCTGTGTCACTATCTTGGGGAATACTGCCTGTTCTGCCCAGTCGTTTGCGCAGCGCGGTGCAAAATTCTTCGGTGATATTAGGTAAGATGGCGAGCAATTCAGCCGATGCCGCACCCGAGCCTGTGCAGTCAGTCGCGGTGCCTGTGCCGATTAAAGGAATGCAAGAGCTGCCTGTGAAAAACCATGCGGAGCCATCATTCACGCCGATAGGCGGATCGCGGTAATCCACACCGCCTCCGCGCGTGTGGAAGACCATTTGTTCCGGATCAAGGCTGGATACATCTCCATAACTGGCATCGAGATCGGGATGGGCAAAACGGATTTCGCTTTCTGAGCGGCGCCCTTGTACATAGACGCGCTCGACACCAGCTTTCAGAGATTCGGCATATTGCAAGACTTCGTTAGCCTTAAGCCCAAGTCTTTCGGCATCCGGTCCTTTCATATCGCTGCTCGTCATTTGAGTAACGACGGCTGTGAGCATACCCAGCATCGCTATGGCTAGAAGGATAATAAATAAGACATTGCCTTTTTGTTTGTTCATCGCGGTTCCAGAACGTGATAGAGAAAGTAAGACCCGGAGGCTGGTGTTGTATCACTTGCGGTCAGACAGGCGGCTTCACGTCCATCGGCCGAAGTGTCCCAGATTGCGGAAGGCGAGGAAGAGACCGTGCCTGCATAGCGTGTCATATCAATATTCGAACCTTCGGCAGGCGGGTTGGCGGGCGCACTCGCAACACCTAATTTATCATTGATCTGCACACAGACTTCTCGGTTCAGATAGGGCAGTAAAACAACCATATCGGCATTGGCATCCAGCCCGATATTTTCAACGGTATTAGCGGCGGTGAAGACCCATTCTCCATACATTCCTTCGGCGGATTGTGTGCTGTCGAGCCATTCATCTGCTGGCTCTATATAGGCAATGCCGCCACCGCTGGGGTGGAAGATATGGCAAGATAGATCTGTCGGGCTTGAGGTGTTGTTGTAAAGATCGCCTGCATCCATAAAGTTGCCATCGGCGTCGCTGTCATAGTTAAAGCTGATTTGATTCGGGCTGCAACCATTGGATAACTTTAAACGTGTCATGGCGGTTTCAACCAGACTGGTGAATTGTATGATTTGTGCCGAGATTGTTTCAGCCTTCTCTGCGGTAATATCAACCACACCGCCGCGTTCCCCTCTTGTCACGGCGTAGGTCAGTGCTGCAAAGAGTGCAACGGCCAGCAAGATAATGAATAGAACATTCCCCTTTGTAAGCTCGTTTTGGGGCTGCGATCGCATTGTCATAGGCTTCCTTTCCTTGAAACTATAATCCTAACCTAATTTGGTTAAAATTCAATGGACAACCTGATCGGATTTATGCATGAGAAAGGTACCATAATTTGTTTTAACGAGGATTTTGACTGGTACGTAAAGACCGTCTATTTCCGCAACCCATAGTCTTGGAAGTTGGCCTTTCTCCCGGCCTTGTTCTTGTATCGAGAGCCAGCCTCTCGGCTTTTCATGCCATTTCCCGCCTTTAGGGAAGATTTCGATTTCGCACACGGATGCAGGCCCGCCATAGCTGTTATAACGGCTGGTCGATAAAACCGTGTCATCAAGTTTGCGGAAGACGATCTCAAAGCGGCGTTTGCCGTCAAAGACATCTGCCCTGTCATTACAGGGTGCATCATCACTCATCATGGACAACATAGCCGTTAGGATATCGGTCGATCCATCGGCAAGCTCAGGCTTAATGTCTGATACGGTTGTAACAGGTTCTTTGTTTTTTTCGTGATCGGTCAGGGTCAAAGATTTGAATTGGCCATCAGGGTTATAGGCGTATGATTTAATATTCGTGTCGCCTCGAAAAGTGGCTGTGGATTTGTGTTCGAGGACTTGTCTTTCATCACCTTTGATCTCGCCTGTAGTCTCAAATATGCCTGCCCAAGAGACGACACGGTCAAGAAGCCCGTGTGTCTTGGTGTCGAGATGGATGTCATAGGTGTCATCTGTGTGTGTCAGGGTCATATCGGCATCGAGCACATAAAAGCCACCCGCATAAACGGCATAGCTGTAATTACGGATATCTTGCTGTTGTTCGGCGTGAGCGGCATAGCTGAAAAGTGAGAGGGAGAAAAGAAGCGCAGCTGTGAATTTTATCATCCATATTGTCCGGTCAAAGTTATGATTTGCCCGCCTGTTCCTTTTTTGAAACGAGTCAGACCTTCATTATCAGTATGGCGAATGCCGCCAAGGTCAAGCCATATAACGCCTTTATCCTTTAATTGTTCCATAACCTGCCATAGCGAAAGCGTGTGTGCGTTGCTGGCGCGGCCCTGCCGTGATGACCATCCTGCCTGATAGGTGGCGGCTTTGCCGTGTGTGATGAAAAGCTGCGCAGCGATCAATCGACCTTTTTGATAGGTTTCGGCAATTATCAGATCATCTGTATGCTGCGCCGTCTCCATCAGTACTTTTAAGAAAGCAGGAGAGGCACCGGCATATTTTTTGTCCAGACGGTCTTGTAGGTAGTGTTTCAGGAACAAGGCTTGAGCAGTGATGTCTTGTTTGATTTGTATGTCGATATCTTGCCGCTGGGCTTTGTTGAGGGCGTTGCGCCATTTCTGAGCCAGCCCTGCGCGTAAATTTTCAAGACTGGGGGTGAGGTCAAGCCATAGTGTTTTATAGGCTTCGGCCTTTTCTCGTTTATGCCAGCCACTCACCTCAAAAAATTCGGTGCTTTGATCTGAGTGGCGTTCCGGCATAAAACGTCGCTTGCGGCCAAAGCGCTTGGGAAAAGCGTGATTGAGCGCCTTCGTAAACATTTTCCAATCTTCGTCACTGCCTGCACCCTTGAACCAGCATGGCCCACGATCAAGCGTTATCACATGGAATGCCCCGAAAACGGTTTTTGCTTCAAACGCTTGGAAGAAACCGATTTCCTTCCCGTCCTTTATGATAGTGGCTGGAATTGGCGCTAAATACTGGGTTTTACGGATGGCCAGCGCATAGGGATAGGATTGCAACAAATTTGGTTGCGTGACCTTATTGAGGTAATGGCTGTATAAGTCGGCGGTCGGCGGATGCCAGATAAATTCTATCATGGTTTAATCGAGATTATAGTCGATCACGCGGAAGCGGCCGTCTTTTCGGTTTGGCTTGTCATAGAATATGCCGTCTTTGGATTTGATGATTAAAAAGCCGGCCATCTGAAAAAGGATCGGCGTATCAAAACCTGATGCTTCTCTAACGTCCCAACCTTGGTGATTAAGCCATCCTCTTGGCGCCTCAAGATGGAATGGGCCTTGGGATAGTGGTACAATCACAGCATCAACAGGCTTGCACTCAATGCTCCAATAAGCCAATTCATCATCTGTATATTTGTGTTCCGATGTGCTCAGTAATTTTTGCGAGCTCATGAAATATAATGCCTCGGCGGTGGCATTTTTTGTATCTCGGGGCATGATTGCAATATCGTTGTCTTTGGCGATCTCTTTGTTGAGAGCAACCTCGCCGGGAGTAGCGTTGCGCACGGGGTGTATGGCCGATTTGGAAACTCTGACCCTTTTCGCTCCTTCCATGCCGCAAACAGCCTCAAAGTCATTTCTGATGACGGGTAAATTTTGTGACATAGCGATCTCCCTTTTCCTAATAATGTAATAAAACAAGCGGGATGGTATGTAAATATGGAATTTAGGTGTAGTCAATTTTGACCAGCACCAAGCCTTGTGCGGGGGCGGTTGGGCCGGCCTTTTTTCTATCGCGTGCATCGAGTGCTTGCTTAACGTCTTCGGGTTTCCATTTTCCTTCGCCGACCAATTTTAATGTACCGGCAATGTTACGTACTTGATGGTGAAGGAATGATCGGCCTTCGGCCTCCATCCTCACTTCGATACCGCCTTGAGTGTCATAGGTAATAGAGGTGATATCGAGGCGATCCAGCGTTTTAATCGGGGATTTTGCCTGACACTGGCTATCACGGAATGAGGTGAAGTCGTGCTCGCCAAGAAGGTGTTTAGCGCCCTCTTGCATGGAGGCGATATCAAGCGACCCTTTGACGTGCCAAAAACGGTTTGCTTCAATCGCAGGTGGTGCTGTTCGACATAAAAAACGGTAGCGATAAAGCTTGTTCTTTGCGGAAAAGCGGGCATGAAACTCCTGATCCACAGGTTCTGCGTTCAAGATTGCGATCGGTGCGGGTCTTAGATGAGCGTTAAGTGCTTTGGCAAGGTCAATGCCGCTTAAGGGACGGTCTCCATAATCAAGATCGCAATGCGCGATTTGCCCCATAGCGTGTACGCCTGCATCTGTTCGCCCTGCTACGTGCAAACGTACATCCTTTTGGCAAAATTTAAAGAAAGCCTCTTCAATCTTCGATTGAATTGTACGTGTGCCATCTTCCTGTCTTTGCCAGCCGGAATAGCCTTGCCCGTCATATTCAATGATAAGTTTCCAGCGCTGTATGCTCATGCTCTGGCCTCGGTGTTGTCTGTGGCCGATAATGTGTCTTTGAGACGCTGGGCGATGGTATCAAAGAAAGCGGTGCAGTCATGATCTAGCGGGCGGGCGTCGTCCATACTTGAACGCAAAGAGAGTGTCAGTGGAATAGCACCAAGGAACGGCGCGTTATATTTTTCCGCCTCGCTTTGCAGTGAGCCGTGTCCGAAAATATGATCCGTATGTCCACAGGCAGAACATTGATGTCCGCTCATATTTTCGATCAAGCCGAGGATCGGGACATTTACTTGTGTAAACATTTCTATGCCTTTGCGCGCATCAATGAGCGCGAGATCCTGAGGGGTGGAGACGACGACAGCCCCGCTCATCGGTACTTTTTGAGCCATTGTCAGCTGTGCATCCCCTGTGCCGGGTGGCATATCAACCACCAATATATCCAGAGCCGGCCAAGCTACATCTTGTAAGAATTGACGAATAGCGCTTTGGATCATCGGCCCGCGCCAGATCATCGGTTGTGTGGCATCAACCAGAAAGCCGATCGACATTAAGGCCAGACCTTCAGACGTTACAGGTGGCACAACCTTGCCGTCTTTCATGGTTGCGCGATGGCCGCTCAGGCCAAAAGCATGGGGAATAGAGGGCCCGTAGATATCTGCGTCCATAAGGCCGACACGCAAGCCGGATCGTTGCAAGGCCGAAGCTAGATTAACAGCGATAGTCGATTTACCGACACCGCCCTTGCCACTTGCTACGGCAATAATTTGTTTTATTTGTGGCGGTTTTAGATTTTCACGCACTGGCGGGCGCGCCATTTTTTTCTCGTTGGTTTTAAATTCAGGTGCGCTTTTGCTGGCACTTAAAATGGCGCGCACGTCTTTGCCTGTATAATGTTCTTTCAGGGTAGCTTCCACGGATTGGCGCATCTGTTCGGCCTCGCCTGCTTTGGCAGGATCGATCTCGATCACAACAATTGCGCTGTTGCCTTCGATAAAGGCAGATTGTATCAAAGGGCTTGTATCAAGGGGCTGACTGTTCATATCCTTAATGTTTTTGAAAATACTGCGATCAATTTCCATTGTCTCTTATCCGATTAGGCTTGCCATTTATTCACAAAATCGTATGTTTGTATGCGTTAGGACATAGCGTAAAAATTATGTCAGGGCAAATATCTTTATTAGCACATAAGGAGCAGGATAAAAGATGGGCTGGTTACATTTGAGCGATAAGCATAATCCATGGGGACAACCCGGCAATCAAAACCGCGGTGGCGGTCGTAAGGGTTCCGGCTCGAACGGGCGTGGCGGATCAAATGGTCCTGAGCAGCCTGATCTTGATGAGCTGCTTAGACAGGCAAGAGAACAATTTGGCGGAGGCATGGGCGGCCAGAGTAATTTTATCCCGTTGATTATTATTGTAATTATCGGCTTGTGGTTTGCCAGCGGTATATATTTTGTCCAGCCCGGTGAGCGCGGCGTTGTCCAGCGCTTTGGGGATTGGAACCGTACGAAAGTCACAGAGGGTATGGGCTATCACCTGCCTTCTCCGATTGAGACGGTCACAGTGATTAACGTCAATAACATTCGCAAGCTCGAGATCGGTTACCGTGAGGTTAATACACGCCGTGGCGGAAGTGCTATTCGCGATGTAGCGGATGAGAGCTTAATGCTGACCAGTGATGCCAATATTGTTGATCTGGATTTAGAGGTACAGTGGAATATCAGTGCTGCCGAAGACTTCCTGTTCCAAATTCGTGACGTAGAAAGCACAATCAAAAAAGTCGCTGAAAGTGCGATCCGTGAAGTGGTCGGCCAGACTCAGCTTCAGCGCATTATCACAACGGGCCGTGATGCTGTGTCTCAACGCGTGAAACAGATCATGCAGGATAATCTCGATCAATATAAAGCGGGTGTTAACATTGTTCAGGTTCTTATTCAGGACGCAACGGTTCATCCGGATGTGATCCCTGCTTTCGAAGATGTCGTTGCTGCTTTGCAAGATGCGGAGACGTTCCAGAATGAGGCGACGATCTATGCCAATGACATTATTCCAAAAGCACGAGGTGAGGCGATTCAGCTGGTACAAGAAGCAGAAGCTTACCGTGAGTCACGTGTCGCGCGTGCATCGGGTGATGCCCAGCGCTTTAACGAGATCTACGCAGCCTATGTGAGTGGTAAGAACGTCACGCGGGAGCGTTTATATCTTGAGACGATGGAAAAGATTATGAGCCGTGCACAGAAAATTATCATCGATCAAGAAGAGGGTAGCTCGGGCGTTGTCCCCTATCTGCCGCTCAATGAGATCAACCGTAAATCAGGCAATACGCAGTAAGAGCGATAAGGATAGATATTATGCAAAAAATACTCGTTGGATTTGTTTTCGTACTCGCAGCCGGAATGATTTTTATGTCCCAGTCTTTGTATACGGTTGATGAAACCGAGCAGGCGATTGTCCTGCAATTCGGTCAGCCTATCGGTACAGAGGGTGAAAACCTTATTAAAACGCCCGGCCTTCATTTTAAATTGCCATTCATTCAACAGGTTCGCTATTTCGATAGTCGTATCCTTTCCGTTGATCCCGCGCCCGAGCGTATGAATATCTCTTCGGATGACCGCGGTTCAGTACTGCGTAATGCGGCAGATGGTGAAGAGGCTGCTGACCTTGGCGCTGAAGTCAGTGGTGAGCCGATTTTAGTCGATAGTTTCGCACGTTACCGTATTACTGACCCTCTGGCGTTTCTTAAGACGCTTCAGACCGTAGATACAGCAACGACGCGTATTGGTGGCATTATGAGCAATGCGACAAGAAACGTATTGGGGCAGACAACCTTGCGTGAAATTTTGTCCGAAAAACGCTCCGAGATTATGAATGAGATCCGCGAGACGGTGAATGCCGCGCTTCAAGATGGTGGCTTTGGTGTCGAGATTGTTGATATCCGTATCGTCCGTGCCGACCTGACGGACAAGCTGCGCACCTCTACGGTTAACCGTATGATTACCGAGCGCCGCGAGCGTGCTACAGAAACACGTGCCAAGGGTCGCGAGCTTGCGCTCGAGATTCGCTCCAAGGCGGAAAAAGAGAGAACCATTATTTTGGCTGAAGCCAACAAAAAGGCTCAGATCATTCGTGGTGAGGGTGACCGAACAGCGATTAAAACCTATACGGATGCCTATAATAAAGACCCTGACTTTTATAGCTTCTTGCGCTCTATGGAAGCGTATGAGAACAGTTTTGGTGAGGAAGGTACTCAGTTGATCCTGTCGCCTGACAGTGCGTTCTTGAGATATTTGCGCAGTGTCGAGGGGCGCTAGGCTCGTTAAGGCTTTTATAAAACAGATGTAGTTATTAAGGCCGCGTCTTGTTGGGCGCGGCTTTTCTTTTGAAGGAGATATACTCGGTTTATAAGGGCTATTTGTTTATTCCGCAATCATAAGGCCGTATTGCTTGGCAATTGCCGATAGGCCGCCGGAGGCTGGCTCGCCCAGCGTTTCAAACTCCCATTTATCGCCCATACGGATAAGGCTTCCGAATATGATGGCTTGTTCGCCTGGGAAGTCACGGCTGAGGTTATAGCGCGCCAGTTCCGCCTTTGTGTCTTCGTCATAGATGCGGATATAGGCATTTTTGACTTGTGAGAATTCATAGCCGTTCTCAGGCCCTTCATAAATCGACGCGACAAATGTGATCCTGGCGACATTCATCGGTGTGGCGGCAAGATCGATAAAGATGATTTCGTCATCTCCTTCGCCACTACCTGTGCGATTATCGCCTTTATGCACGACAGCCCCTTCTGCGGCTTCGAGATTGTTATAAAAGACAAAGTCTTCGTCTTCGCGTGTCTGTTCATTCACATCGAGTAAAAAGCAGGTTAGGTCGACATCCATTGGCTGTCGTCCCTCGAGTTGGTCAAGATCCCACCCTGCGCCGACAATAACTTTGCGTAGACCAGGTGTGTTTTCGCTCAGATTCAATGTGTCTTTGTCTTGTAAGGATATGCTCATAAATCTCAGGGTAAGCGATTGTCTAGATTGTGTAAATATAAGATAACGCGACGATATAGGCTGTATAACCGGCAATCATGAAAATACCTGTCATACGCCCAAGCTTTCCGCGCAACAGTAATACAAGCGCAAAAAGGATCGCAACGCCGACCATCACCCAGATATCGAAGCTGATAAGCTGTGGGTTGATGGCATCTGCGGGAATAGGTTTGAGTATGGACATTACGCCTAAGATCAAAAGAATGTTAAAGACATTGGAGCCGAGAATATTGCCGACGACGATGCCTGCTTGTTTCTTCATCGCAGCAGCAACAGAGGTGGCCAGTTCGGGCAAGGATGTACCAAAGGCGATAACACTCAGGCCGACAACGGCCTCTGGAATGCCGATGATGGATGAGGCGACAATTGCGCCACGGACAAGGATGTCCGCACCAATGGCTACGGCGAACAGGCCGAATAAGAGGGTTGAAACGCATCGCCAAAGCGGTTGTTGAGCCTCATCATTTGATCCTGTCTCTGTAGAGATATCAGATGCAGGCGTGGCGGTTGTAGTTGCAGTTGAACTTGGAGTAAGTGATTTTCTGGAAGACCAATACTGAAAGCCGACATATCCGATGAGGGCGAGAACCATTATCAACCCGACAAAGGCCGGAATGCCTATCCCGCTGAGCAGTAATGCCGATAAAAACACGGAGACAAGAACCATCTTTAATGTGTCGAGTTTAATATCCTTGCGGTTGACAATAACAGGGGATAGCGCCGCTGCGGCGCCGATAACCAGCAGAATATTGGCAATGTTTGAGCCGATGACATTTCCAAAGGCGATACCAGGAGAATCCTTGAAATTTGCATTAATGGAGACGATCAGTTCCGGCAAAGACGTGCCGAAGGCGACAATTGTAAAACCGATGACCAAGGTTGGGATATGCAGCTTTGTCGCAATGGCCGTGGCGGCATCAACAGTGGCGTCACCGCCACGGATTAAAAGCCATATACCAAAGCCGATCGCACTGAGCGCCAAAAATAAAATATCGAGTGATGCAAATTGTTCCATAACGTCTGTTTACCCGTTTCATTACGAAACGTCCAGAGAGCAACGTCGATGAGTTATTATATATTTTTTAAAAAAGAGGTTGAGTGGACGCGCGTTTTGGTTAGGCTCAAACCTCATGAGAGTAGCAACATGGAATATTAATTCGGTTCGCCTGCGCGAAAAACTGGTTCTTGAAATGCTGAATGAATTTCAGCCTGAGATATTGTGTTTGCAGGAAACCAAAACGCCGGATGCGCAATTTCCCACTAAGGATTTTCGCAAGGCAGGGTATGAGCATATCCATTTCAACGGTATGCCCGGTTATAATGGTGTGGCCATTTTGTCGAAACTTCCCTTTGACGATGTGCGCGTTCATAATCGTTGCGGCAAGGATGATTCCCGCCATATTTCAGTCAGACTGAACGTCGCGGGATATGACCGATCCATTGATATACATGGGTTGTATATTCCTGCGGGAGGCGATGAGCCTGATCGGGAGATTAATCCGAAATTCGGCCATAAGCTCGATTTTGTAAAAGAGCTGACGGATTTCTTTCCTTCGGAATATAATGCCGATGACGCCGTTATTGCCTTGGGTGATTTTAATATCGCTCCACAAGAACAGGATGTCTGGTCACATAAACAGCTTTTGAAGGTTGTCTCGCATACGCCAATCGAGGTTGAGCATCTGGCAGAAATGCAGGCGAGTATGGGCTGGGTCGATACGGCAAGAGAATTTGTCGATGCAGATGAAAAATTATATAGCTGGTGGTCTTACCGTTCGCGCGACTGGCAGGCTTCGAATCGTGGCCGTCGTTTGGACCATTTATGGGTAACGCCGGTGCTCAAGCCTTTCTTGAAGGCGCATCACACGCCTGAACAATGGCGCGGTAAGGAAAAACCATCGGACCATGTTCCGGTTATTATTGATTTTGATTTTGGCTAAAACCAGAGCCTTGAAAAACTGAACAGATGGAGTGCGGGATATGATCCGTGACATTTTAAGATCAAATTGGCCGCTGTTTTTCGGGATTCTGGTTTTGATGATCGGCAATGGTTTGCAGGGAACACTGCTTGGCCTTAGAGCGGATATCGAGAATTTCGACACATGGGTCACGGGTGTTTTGATGTCCTGTTATTATGTCGGGTTTCTCGGCGGGTTTATGTACGCGCCGGGGCTGATATCCAGTGTCGGGCACATACGCGTGTTTGCGGCACTCGCCTCTTTGGCCTCGACAACTATCCTTTTGCACGGCTTGTTTCTCCAACCCGTTTTATGGGCGTTTATCCGTATCACATCGGGTTTTTGTTATGCGGGACTTTTTATTGTTGTCGAAAGCTGGCTGAACAAATCGGCCAATAACAGCGCGCGCGGCATGATTATGTCGTTTTATACATTCCTGACTTATGGCGGGATGGTTATGGGACAATTTATGCTGAATATCGCTTCGCCGAGTGGTATATCACTTTTTGCCCTGACCTCAATTCTGGTCTCTGTTGCTTTACTGCCTGTGGCCCTTTCACGGCAAAGCGGCCCTGAAATTGAAGAGGCAGAGCCATTGCCTTTCAAAAAGTTATTCTCGATATCGCCATTGGGTGTTGTCGGAACGCTTTTCTCCGGTATCGGTGCGGGAACGTTGCTGGCTATGGGGGCTGTTTACGCAAGCCAGTCTGGGTTTAATGTGGCCGAGATATCGATCATTATGGCGCTATTGATTGCCGGTGGCGCGGCTATTCCTATTATGCTTGGCTTTGTCTCTGACTATCTGGACCGCCGTCATGTCATTGTCGCCGCCTGTTTGTGTGTGTTTTTTGTCAGCTCAGGCTTTTTGGTTGTCGAGCCGGGTATCAATATCGTTTTCTTGACGCTGGTATTTGTACTGGGCGGATTTGTTTTCTCAATTTACCCGCTTAGTGTCGCACACGCTAATGACCACTTAACGCCGCGCCAGATTTTGCCAGCCAGTTCAGGCATGATACTGATTAACGGTATCGGTGCGTGTTTCGGTCCGCTTTACGCGGCTGTGTTTATGGGTGTGTTTGGCGAAGTCGCGTTCTTTCCTGCTATTGGCCTTGTTCTTCTGATTATGGCTGTATTTGGCCTTTACCGTATTATCACAAGTCCGTCTGTCCCTCTGGACGACCAAGGAGAATACAGCACGGTACCTTTGCGCCCTACGCAGGTCGCCCTGCAACAGATTTTGGAAGAAGAGAGCACATAGCTCATGGTTCTTAAGGGGCAGGTCTAGAAGTCGCTACAGCGCCCGTCTTTTTCCCAATCGCCAAAGCGCGTCGGTTCGGGGCCGTCAACGCCGCCAATCTCCTCAGGCCAGTCTTTCTGTGGTTTATGGCCGTCATAATCTATCTTTGACACAGGCTTTAAAACGCCTTTGACGCCGTCATTTGATGTCTCTTGTTTTTTATCATCGCTCATAACATATAATATAGGCGAGGGCGACCCAGCTGGGAAGCCCCGAATTGCTTTCACGATAATTAAGGGTCATCAAAATGAACGGGTATTTGAGAACAACATTGCTGATGGCGGGACTGACCGCTTTGTTTATGGGGATCGGTTTTATGCTTGGCGGGATTGGCGGTACGGCGATTGCGTTTTGCATGGCGGCTGCGATGAATTTATGGGCTTATTGGAATTCGGATCAATTCGTCTTGCGCCATTATAACGCTGAGGAGGTCACTGCCGAGACCGCGCCTGACCTTTATAATATGGTTGGGCAAATGGCAGAAAATGCAGCCCTGCCGATGCTGCGCGTTTATATCATTCCCAATCCTCAACCCAATGCTTTTGCAACAGGGCGCAATCCCGAAAATGCGGCCGTTGCAGCTACAACAGGCTTGCTGGAGCGTTTGAGTGCTCAAGAGGTCGCGGCTGTTATGGCGCATGAGCTGGCTCATGTGAAAAACCGTGACACCCTTATTATGACGATCACCGCAACTATGGCAGGAGCGATATCTATGCTGGCTAATTTCGCACTTTGGTTCGGAGGTAACCGCAATGCGCCTATGGGCTTTGTCGGGGTCTTGCTGCTTTCTATTCTTGCACCGCTTGCGGCGAGTGTCGTGCAAATGGCGATCAGCCGCGCACGAGAATATGAGGCGGACCGAATTGGTGCTGAGATCTGTGGTCGTCCGTTGTGGCTTGCTTCTGCTTTGGAGCGTATCAGTGAGGGGACAAAGGTGATTGATAATCATGCAGCCGAGGCCAATCCAGCTACGGCGCATATGTTTATCATTAACCCTTTGCACGTTCATGCGATTGATGGGTTGTTCTCTACGCACCCATCGACACAAGAGCGTATTCGCCGATTACAGGAAATGGCGAAATAAGCTTTTGCAACTGCGTGAAAACGCTTTATCTTGGCTGTTATGAGCATGAATGAGAAAACAAGCCCGAAACAGAATGCGCGCCTTGCTGCCCTGAGGCTGCTAGAGGCAGTTTTGGATAAAAACCAGATGCTCGATCAGGCGATGCTCTCTGAGGGCTCTTATCGTAATTTGACAACAGAAAATAAGCGCTTTGCGCATATGCTTGTCGCGACCGCCCTGCGCCATATGGGCGAGATTGATGCCGTGACCGCCCCGCTTTTACAAAAGGGCGAGATGCCGCAACCTCCTTTATTGGCCCATATCCTAAGGCTTGGTGTGGTGCAGCTTTTATATCTGAGCACGCCGTCTCACGCCGCGGTGCATGAGACTGTTGAACTGGCGCACGCAATGAAATTTTCCAAACAGGCGAATATGCTCAACGCCGTTTTAAGGCGTGTCGAGCGTGAGCGTCATATGTTAGAGCAAAAAATCAAGGCTCTTCCTGCCTCTGTGAATTTACCGGCATGGATATGGCAGGGTTGGGTCAGTGCCTATGGTGAAGAGCAGGCAGCTCTTATGGCTAAGGCTTGCCTTTTGCCTGCGTCAATTGACCTGTCCTTACGCGATGAGAAAGAGCAGTCTTTTTGGGCGGGTACATTGGATGCGCGTATCTTGCCTGGTGGCGCTTTGCGCCTCAATAGCGGGCGGGATATTTCGCAATTGGCGGGATATCGTGACGGATCGTGGTGGGTGCAGGACTTTGCCGCCCAGATTCCTGTGCGTTTGCTCGGTGATATAGACGGCAAAGATGTCCTTGACTTGTGTGCCGCACCGGGTGGGAAAACAATGCAGCTTGCAGCGTTTGGTGCGCAGGTGACGGCTCTCGACCGATCGGCCAAAAGAATGCAAAGGCTTAAGGAGAATCTCGAGCGCACGAAGCTCTCGGCAAAGATTGAAATTGCGGATGCTCTGGATTGGCGGCCGAAATCCGGGCAAAAATATGATGCGGTTTTGATGGATGCGCCATGTTCGGCTACGGGGACGATTCGTCGCCACCCAGAGCTGATGCATCTTAAAACAAGCAATGACATGAAAAAGCTTGTGGCGCTTCAGGAAAAGATGCTCGACCGTTTGCCTGAACTTTTAAAGCAGGGTGGAATGGCTGTTTATGCGACGTGCTCTTTACAGATACAAGAAGGGGAAGCACAGGTCGAACGGTTCTTAAAGGCCAATCCTCGCTTTAAACGTATACCACTTGAGGCCGGAGATGTTTACGGTTTTGAGCAACTCATCTCCCAGAAAGGGGATCTGCGTTGTCTGCCCCATCACCTGAGCGCGCAAGGGGGCATGGACGGTTTTTATGCTGCCAGACTTGTGCATCAGGACTAGCAAAAGTCGCACGACTCTTTTACAGTTTCAGTATGAGTCAAAATTCTATCAAAATCGCACCTTCTATTTTATCTGCAGACTTCGCCAGACTGGGCGAGGAAGTACGCGCTATTGACGTGGCTGGGGCGGATTACATTCATATTGACGTGATGGACGGGCATTTTGTGCCGAATTTGACAATAGGCCCGAATGTTGTGAAAGCATTGCGCCCGCATAGTGACAAGGTTTTTGACTGCCATTTGATGATAGCGCCAGTCGATCCTTATTTAGAAGATTTTGCCAAGGCTGGGGCGGATATTATCACGATTCATCCCGAGGCAGGCCCGCATCTGCACCGTTCTTTGCAGACTATTCGCGGGCTCGGTAAAAAGGCTGGTGTCGCACTAAACCCTGCAACGCCTGTTTCTGTTCTCGATCATGTCATGGATTTGGTCGATTTGATTTTGATTATGACTGTCAACCCCGGTTTTGGCGGACAGAGTTTCATTCCTGTTTTGAATAAGATTGAACAGGCGCGTACACGCATACAGGCAACAGGCCGTGCAATTGATTTGCAGGTTGATGGCGGAATTAATCCTGAAACAGCCAAAGAGGTTATTGCCGCCGGAGCTGATGTTTTGGTGGCGGGAACAGCAACCTTTAAGGGTGGGCCGGATCGTTATGCTGACAATATCCGCGCGTTAAGAGGGGAATGAGAATGCAAGTGCTTGCACGGGCAAAAAACTGGATACAGCCGACAATCCGACTTGTCAAAGACCGGGCGCAAGAGATTGCTTGTGGTTCGCCGATATATAACTGGGCTTTGGCGACAAAGCTCGAGCATCGTTTTATTGTCTCTTTATCTGATGTCTGGCCGGGGGATTCAGGGCGTGGGCGCTGGTTGTGTAATAATGTTCTGGATCATCAAGGCGCATTGTTTCAGTCCAGTGATTGTGTCTGGGTCAAACGTCAAGATTCGGCGGCGCATTGGCGCGCCCAGCAAAGCTTTGACTGGTTGCGCGACCTTAAGGCACTGGGTGGTGATATCGGCCGTAAACAGGCGAGGTCAATGATACTGGGCTGGATAGAGCGTGATGGAAAATGGTCTCCGGAAAGCTGGAATTCCGGACTGACGGGGCAACGCATTTCAAACTGGATTGGCCAATACGAGTTCTTTGGTGCGAGTGCGGATGAGCATTTTCAGCACATATTTTTTGACTCTCTTGGCCGACAATTCAAACATATATGCCGTATTGCCACCGTTGATGCCGGCCAGAATGAAGACGCGCTTAGCGTGTTATATATAGCCAAAGGCTTGATTTATGGCGGGATATCGCTGCAAGGACAGGAAAGCCGTATTGAACAAGGCCTGTCTATGCTTAAAGCATCTTTGCCAAAGCTGATTTTGTCTGATGGCGGCTGTGTGACACGTTCTCCGGCCGATCTGGTCGAGGCAATCATGGTGCTTCTTGATATCCGCGCAGCCCTTAAGGCAGGGAATTATCCTGTTCACCCCACAATCGAGCAGACGCTTGACCGTGCTTTGCCCGCTATGCGTTTTTTCCGCTATGTCGATAGGCGTCTGGCTGTTTTTCATGGAACGCAAGAGGGATCCGAAAACCTTCTTTCCCTAATTATTAAACGTGCCGGAGTGCGCGGCAAGAGCTGTTCCCGTTTGCCGGAAACCGGGTTCGAACGCTTATCGCAAGGTAAGACTCGTGTGATGTTCGATACGGGGCGTACGCCCTCGAACGGCCATGATAAGCGTTTGCACGCCGCGCCTCTTGCCTTTGAGATGACACGCGGGAAACACCGCATCATTTTGAATTGCGGGACACATCCTGCGGATAGTGATTGGGTGTATGCTTTGCGGAGTACGCCTGCGCATACAACTTTGACGATGGATGACCGTAATGCCTATGAAATTAAAGAAAGCGGTCATGTTGGGCGAACCAATACACTGACCCATGGCTGCAAACGTAAAGATATGGGGCAGGCCGCCTTTGCCGAAAGTACGCATAACGGATACTATACGCTCAATGGCGTGACGCATAAGCGCCGTCTATATCTGGCCGAGGATGGCGAGGATTTTCGCGGCGAAGATATCCTGACGCGCGATTTCGAAAGTGGCCGAGCACATCATTATGCCGTACGCTTCCATTTACATCCATCGGTCAAGGTTTCGCTTGTGCGTGAAGGTACAGAGGCGCTCATCCGCGTACCATCGGGTGAAGGTTGGCGCTTTTTCCATCGCGGTGGCCAGCTGGCCTTAGAGGAATCGATTTATCTCGGCCGCGGCGCCACCCCGCGCAAAACCATGCAGATTGTCCTTTCAGGAAATCTAAATGGCTTAGAGACTGCGATCAAATGGGCCTTCCAAAGAGAGGGCTAGTCCTATGGCAAAAAGTTCACTGCAATATATATGTCAGTCATGCGGCTCGGTTGCGAAGAAATGGGCAGGCAAGTGTGAAGCTTGTGGCGCATGGAATTCAATGATAGAGGAGCGCATAGAGGCGGGGCCGCCAAAAGGATTGTCAGCCACAACGAGCGGAGCAGGCAGTACGGCCAAAGGCCAACGCATTGATTTTGTCTCCCTTGACGGGCAGGGCGAGACGTTGCCAAGGATTTCAACACAGCTTGAAGAGCTTAACCGTGTGCTTGGTGGCGGGCTTGTGCCGGGGAGTTGTATCCTCCTTGGCGGAGATCCGGGGATCGGGAAATCGACTTTGCTGCTACAGGCAGTATGTAAAATGGCTGCGCAAAAGACGGGTTGTCTTTATATCTCCGGAGAGGAAGCGGTCGATCAGGTGCGCCTGCGTGCTTCGCGTTTAGGCCTTGAAAAAGCGCCTGTTGGGTTGGCGGCCGCGACCAATATTCGTGATATTGTGACATCTCTTGAACAGGCAGAGACCAAGCCGAAACTGGTTATTATCGATTCAATTCAAACGATGTATGTCGATAATGTCGACTCAGCACCCGGAACGGTGACGCAGGTGCGTGTGTCGTCTCAGGCACTGATCCGAGTCGCCAAGAAATATAATATCGCCATTGTCCTTGTCGGTCATGTGACTAAGGAAGGCATGATTGCCGGACCGCGTGTGCTGGAGCACATGGTCGATACCGTCCTGTATTTCGAAGGAGATCGCGGCCATCATTTTCGAATCTTGCGTGCTGTGAAGAACCGTTTTGGTCCGACTGATGAAATCGGTGTGTTTGACATGACACAAGACGGCTTGCAGGAAGTCGCCAACCCGTCCGAGCTGTTCCTCTCCGAGCGCCAAGGCCAAGCACCGGGCAGTTGTATTCTTGCGGGGATGGAAGGGTCTCGCCCTGTGTTGGTTGAGGTGCAGGCACTCGTTGCGCCGACCAGCTTTGCAACACCGCGCCGCGCCGTTGTTGGTTGGGATTCCAACCGTTTGGCAATGATTACAGCCGTTCTTGAGGCGCGTTGCGGGATCGTGCTGAGTCAGCATGACATTTATCTTAATATCGCCGGTGGCTTCCGTGTGAGCGAGACAGCCGCCGATCTGGCTGTTGCCGCTGCGCTTATTAGCTCAATGAATAACGAGCCAATGGCCTCTGACACGGTTGTGTTTGGAGAGGTTGGCTTGGCGGGCGAGATCCGCGCCGTAGCGCAAGCCGAACAACGCCTGAAAGAGGCGGCTAAGCTTGGCTTTAAACACGGCATCGCACCGACTGGCAAGGGGCGCAAAGCCCTGCCTGATAAAATCGAAAGCCTGTCTGTGCTTAAGATGGACAGCCTCGCAGACCTCCTGACCATGCTCGGTCGCCCAGGCACCACCGCTAAAGGGCATAAAACCGCCGACTGATTTTTATTGACATATTGCCTACTTATATATAGTTATTCATAATTAATAATTTTATGAAGGTGAAAATGTATGAGTGATGATAGATCTGTGGTTATGGGGTTTGGTTTGTTTTCTGGGATCGTTGTGTCAATTTGTGCAGGCCTTTTTTCAATTGTTGTCTCTTTTGATGGCGCAAGTGATGATGAAGAAGTTATTTCTATCACTGATAAACTTGGCCACATCAACGGTGTTGAAACCATCGAAGTGATTGAGGGTTTTGAAGACAGAGAAAAATGGCTATCTGATATTTTCACTGAAGAGGCGCAAAGCATTATTAATGGCTCTGAATTGATGCATCGGTCCGTTTTCATCAATAATTTTGGCAAAGACTCTGTTACAGGGTTTAATCATGCAACAGGGACTTTGTCTACGCTTCTTGGTATGCGGCAATTATATGGGACAGCCTTTAATGTTGATGAGGATATAACACATGGAATGCGAGGCTTAACAAACGATGAACGTGACCAACTTGCTACTAATTTCCGTGCGCGTTTGATCGAAGAGACAATCGCTCGCTATGAAGAAGAAACCGGCGAGACAGTATGTTTTACCGATTCAAGAGAAGAGACAGTGCGCTACCGCGCAACAGGACAATGTAATGGGCCAACACCTTAAGAGTTTGATTATGTTTGACATATTGCTATTTTCGCTTTATGTTCTAAAAAAATATATGGGAGTAGAAAATGACGGTGACACGGTTGTGTTTGGCGAGGTCGGCTTGGCAGGAGAAATCCGCGCTGTGGCGCAGGCAGAGCAACGCCTGAAAGAGGCCGCAAAACTTGGCTTTAAACACGGCATCGCACCGACTGGCAAGGGGCGCAAAGCCCTGCCTGATAAAATCGAAAGCCTGTCTGTGCTTAAGATGGACAGCCTCGCAGACCTCCTGACAATGCTCGGTCGCCCAGGCACCACCGCTAAAGAGCATAAAACCGCCGATTGATTTTTGTTGACATATTGTTGTTTTGGTTGATAGCTTACCGAGACATTCGAATGAGCCAGGGGAAAATTATGAATTATGAAGATAAGGTTTCGATAGTAGTAGCTGCCTCTGCATTTTTGGTAGTATGTCATGTCATACTTGAAAACCATGCGATTGCTTCTATAAATGAAGACCTTGGATTTATAAATGGTAAAGAAACGCTCGAAATTATTGAAGGATTTAATGATAAAAATCGTTGGCTTTCCAACGTTTTCGAACATGAAGCGCTTTTTTTCCTAACCCACTCTGAATCGACATATAGTTTCAATGGCGCAAATACTATGGGTGAAGACCATGTTTCTGGTTTTTCTTATTCTACAGGAAATTTGTATAGCTATTTCTTCTCGAGACGCATGGGCGGTGCAGTATTCGGTGTAAACAACAACCTTTCGAATTTAATGAATCGGCTCACTTCCGATGAACGGGGGCAACTTGCTACTAATCTCCGTGCCCGTTTGATCGAAGAGGCAATCGCTCGCTATGAAGAAGAAACCGGCGAGACAGTATGTTTCACGGACTCTCGAGAGGAGACAATGCGCTACCGCGCAACGGGGCAATGTAATACACCAACACCTTAAAGTTTAATCAATTTCCACAATAACACATCCGCCCGGCGAGCCGGCCTCGACAAATTCATGGGCTTTGGCGCAGTCATCAAAAGCGAATCGTTTGGCAATTCGGTGTTTGAGCCAGCCTTCTTTTTCGGCCTTTGCAATGTCAGAAATTGCCTGCTGTTTTGCTGACTCAGGCATATCATAAACAAGCACGAATCGTGTGGTCACATCCATAAACAGCATCTTGTAAAAAGGAATTGTCGGGTTCATAGCACGCGCCGATGAATAGGTCGCAATCGTGCCGCCGATACGCAAGACCTTTAAAACCTCAGTCAAATTATATCCGAATTCAACCTCGACCACACGGTCAACCTTACCGCCGTCGAGTAAATCCAAGATCTGGCCACCCCACCCTTCTTCGCGGTGATTGACGATATGGGTAGCGCCCAAGGATTTGCAAAGAGCGGCATCTTCGTCATTGCTGGCCGTGGCGATGACATTGGCGCCTGCTTTAACCGCCCATTGTATCGCGTAATAACCAACCTTGCCCGCTCCACCCGTGACGAGAATTGTTTGCCCTTTGGGATCGCCATCGGCAAAAACACAGCGATGTGCGGTCATAACAGGGATGCCGTAACAAGCGCCTGTTGCGTAATCAACGGTTTCGGGCAGTTCAGGTGCACGGTCTTCGGGTAGGCAAATATACTGAGCGGCCGAGCCGAATCTGCGGCGATGTTGTGCCTGATAGACCCATACTTTTTGGCCGATTTTGTTTTTATCAACGCCCTCGCCTACGGCTTCAATCATGCCGGCACCGTCGCTATGCGGAATAACATAGCCGTCATCAAGAAGATTTTGGAAAGAGCCGGCTCTTTTTTTTACATCGGATGGATTAACCCCGCTTGTGTGTATGCGGACGAGGACTTCGCCTTTTTGTGGCTGTGGCTTTTCAATCTCGGTAGCATTCAAGACGTCCGTGGCGGCACCGAAATTTTCAAATATAATTGCTTTCATAACAAATCCATCCTTTCCCTAGTGTCTTAGGTAGGCTTTTGCCTTGCAAAAGTCCAGCGATTTGCCTAAATCTTAAGACATGATTATCGATATCGTCATTTCTATTGTTCTGATCGTCTCGATGGCGATTGCTTTCTTCCGCGGCTTTATCAAAGAGGTGCTGACTGTGTTCGGTCTTGTCGGTGCAGCGTTTATGGCGTTTTTACTGGCGCCATATGTCGAGCCTACTTTGTATAATATGTTACATGACCCCAATGCCGAAGGTTCACAGGCTGTATTCGGCGTTCTACCGATCTCACTGGTGGCGAAAGTTGGCGCCTATGGCGGTATTCTTGTCTTGTTTATTATTACCTTATCCGTGTTGTCGCATTTCCTCTCTGAGGCAGCAGAGAAAGTCGGCCTTGGGGCTTTGGACCGTACGCTCGGGCTTATCTTTGGATTTGTGCGCGGCGTGGTTTTGATAGGGTTGCTTTACTTGCCGTTCCATATCTTTATGAGCGATGAGATGAAGGAGCAATATGTGAAGCCTGCGGCGACGTATTATTATCTCGACTGGACGGCAGAGACATTAACGAAATTATTACCCAATACGGGCGATACTGAAGAGAGTGATAGCTCGGATGAGAAGTCACGAGTAGAGGATAATCTCGAGCGTTTAATGAAAGAAGTCAGCCCACCTGAAGAGAGCGGTAAGGAAGGGCAGGCAGGCAGTGACACGTCGTCTTCGCGCGAATCTGCTTATGAGGGTGGACAAAGAGCGATTATGAACCGCTTAATAGAAGAGCTGAATAATAATACAAAAGAGCCAAGCCAGCAGGATCTCAATGAATAAACAAGACCATAAAACACAAGCCGTATTTGATCCTCTGGATGATAAATTCAAAGAAGAATGCGGCGTGTATGCTGTTTATGGTCATGAGGGGGCTGCGGCGTTGACGGCGCTCGGGCTCCATGCTCTACAGCATCGCGGTCAGGAAGCGTGCGGGATCGTTACTTATGATGGGCAGGATTTTAATATCAAGCGGGCGCTCGGCCTTGTTGATGCCACATTTTCTCAACAAACGGTGATTGATAGCCTTCCCGGGAATATGGCGATCGGCCATAATCGTTATTCAACCTCGGGTACGCCCGTTTTGCGAAACGTACAGCCGATGTTTGCCGACCTTGAAGGAGGCGGTCTGGCTCTTGCGCATAACGGAAACTTTACCAATGCATACAGCCTGCGTCAGGCATTGGTGCGTGACGGTGCTATTTTCCAGTCAACAAGTGATACAGAGGTTGCGATCCATCTTATGGCGCGTAGTAGCGGCAAGACGGTGATTGAGCGTTTTACCGACGCGATGGCTCAGATTAAAGGCGCGTGTTCTATGGTCGTGCTGTCCAAAGACGGTGTGATTGGCTATCGCGACACAAATGGTTTGAGGCCTTTAGTCTTAGGCCAGCTAAAAGACAGCTACATTTTGGCGTCTGAATCCTGCGCGCTTGATATTGTCGGAGCAACGGCAATCCGCGAGATTGAGCCGGGAGAGATGGTTCTAATCAATGAAGACGGGCTTGAGAGCCGTTTCCCCTTTGGTAAGCAATCAAGCAAATTCTGTATTTTTGAATATGTGTATTTTGCCCGTCCGGACAGTATGATCGAAGGCCGTCCTGTCTATAAGGCACGTAAAGAGATCGGTGCCGAGCTTGCGCGGGAAGCGCCCGTTGATGGCGGAGAAATTGTTGTACCTGTGCCTGATGGCGGTGTACCTTCTGCGATGGGTTATGCGCAGGCCAGTGGGCTTCCCTATGAGATGGGTATTATTCGCAATCACTATGTCGGGCGGACATTTATCGAGCCGACAGATAAAATCAGGCATTTGGGCGTTAAGCTCAAGCATAATGCCAATCGCGCCCTGATCGAAGGAAAATCCGTTATTTTGGTCGATGATTCGATCGTGCGCGGCACGACATCGCGCAAGATTGTCGAGATGGTGCGCGCAGCGGGTGCGCGTGAAGTGCATATGCGCGTTTCGTCTCCGCCCATTACGCATGGATGTTTTTACGGCATTGATACACCGGAGCAAGACCGTCTGATGGCTTACAATTATTCGGTTGAGGAGATCGCTGAACAGATCGGCGTTGATTCACTGGCCTATATATCGATTGAGGGGCTTTACCGCGCAGTCGGTAATGTTGAGCGCAACGATGCCAACCCGCAGTTTTGTGATGCGTGTTTTAGCGGTAATTACCCTGTTGCCTTGGTGGATTTTGACTCGTCCCAAGATACGAAAAAAGTATCCAGCTTAAAGGAGGTCCAGAAATGAGAATGACCTTATTCGTAACAGCTTTGTCTGTTTTGTCTGTTCTTGCATTGAGCATTGACGCCTATGCACAGGCACAGTCGCAATCAATGCGTTCTTTGATGCAGCAACAGCGCGCTGGAGCGCAAATGCCCGGTTTCGGCGCACTCGATCGTGACCGCGCACAGTCCGAAGCGTCCCCTCTTGAGATGGAAAAGCCAGAGCCATGGGAGCTGGATTTCAAGCTTCAGCGTTATATGGATTATTACTATCTCAATAAGCCGGTATTTTTAACGCCTATCATGCTGCAGCGTCTGATCGATCATGGTTATATGGATCAAGAGCCCCATGAGCAACATTATGTGATCGGTTTTCTATCGGCGTTGTTTGCCGATAATCCGACATTGGTTATGGATTGGCTGAACTCGCTTGAGTTGACGCAGTATCAGGCCGGAACATTTATCCGGGCGATGCGTCATGCAGGCCAGACAGATATGATTGACACCTGGTTGTCAGGTAAACAGAACTGGTCGTATCCGAACGGCACTCAGTTTGAGCCACTGCCCGCGCCTTTGGATGATGATCTGGACTCGCCGGAAGATATTCAACGTTTCTGGGGTGCTTATATCGCAAATGGTGATGATGAGTACTTGCAGTTACTTTTTGACCGCTTTTTAGAAACTGATGGTGAAATCACACAGGCGCAAATTAATAATGCGGATATCGAGGCCTTTAAAAAACAGGCTGTCCATGAAGTGCTCGAAGGTTTGTTTGTCACTGCCGGAACACAATATAAAGATGTCCGTAATTTCTTGCGTGGAAAGGCCTCATTGCCTGCTTATGCTGAGAACGAAGATGTGATGATTGTGATTGCAAAGATCACACGGACATTAGAGGAGCGCGAGCAAATGCTCTCTCCTTTTTGATCA
Source organism: uncultured Alphaproteobacteria bacterium (assembly GCA_964010795.1). Classification (GTDB taxonomy): domain Bacteria; phylum Pseudomonadota; class Alphaproteobacteria; order Micavibrionales; family UBA9664; genus CAXGMH01. The sequence goes on along the minus strand of CAXGMH010000002.1, from coordinate 27,640 downwards.
AAAATATGAAGAGTAATGGAACAAAGTGAATATGAGTATGAGCGAGAGCGACACTATCAGCAATTTAGACTTTTCAGGTAAAACAGCCCTTATCACAGGCGCATCGCGTGGCATTGGCCGTGCTGTGGCCAAGCTATTGGCACAGTCTGGTGCTCATGTGATTGTGATGGCTCGTACGGTCGGGGCTTTAGAAAAGCTGGATGATGAGATTCGCGAGATGCCGGGTGACGGCTATGCGACAATTATTCCTTGTGACCTTCGTAAGGGAGAATTGATAGATACGCTGGGGCCGCATTTGGCGGAGCGTTTTGGCGGACTTGATATTCTGGTGGCCAATGCAGGGATGCTTGGGCCGTTGACCCCTGTTTCGCATCTTGACCCGAAAAAGATGCAGGAAATTCTGTGCGTTAATGTTGAGGCAAATTTACGACTTATTCGCACGCTTGATCCTCTTTTACGGGCAAGTGATGCTGGCCGCGCTCTTTTTGTGACTTCGGGCATGGCGGAAAAATGCACTGCTTACTGGGGCGGCTATGCGGCATCCAAAGCCGCGTTATCGGCGCTTGTGAAAACATATGCGGCTGAGGTTGAAGATAGTTATCTGAAGGTTAACCTCATGCGCCCCGGAGTTGTTGACACACAGTTATTACAAGATGCTTTTCCGGGTGGTTTCCCGGGTGAGACGATCACCGCAGACGAATCGGCTAAAGCGTTCTTGCCCTATTTGCATGAGAGCTGCACAGAGCATGGGGCACTTATCTCTCCTTTTTTATAGACATAAACTACGTTAATGACGTATCTACTGTCTTATGGTTTTTAATCAATGTGCGTCCAAGGGAAATTCAGGCGAAATATGGTACTCGCCATACTCTGATTCATATTTTACTATGAAACCCTCTGTGTTTGGCGGCTCAAAACTCACATTGCGACCTCGAGCCTGGTCGCGTGGAGGGCTTTCCATCCGCTTTAACTCTTCAGCGCAGGCCATAGATTTTTATAAGACGTTAAAATACTTAACGTCTTATGATGCTCATTTAAGGATAACGGCAAAGAAAGTAGAGAGGCTCATGGCTCCTTTTAGGGCTGTCCCTATGTTGTCTAAATTTATACTTTCTTCGGCGATTGCATATTGGTGTAAAAAGTTATTCTTAACCGGAGAGGAAGAGAATGGCGCAGCTTTTGCCGATCTTTATGACCCTTTTCGTTTAAAGGTTTATCTTTTTGATCGTGTGTCTGCTCATTTGATATATCTTAAAAATCAAGATGTTTTGAAGAGGGAGCAAGGTGATTTAGGTCTGCTTCAGCAACGCTCCGATCAAATATGCCGTGAGCAAGGCTTTGAACCGATCCCGGTTATGGCCGAGCCCAGCCTGCCGAGAACAGTGGGAGCGTATAGCGCAAATGAAAAACGTATTATGTTAGGCCCTGATGCCGAGCGGCTTGATATGCTTTTGCATGAGTTGGCGCATTATTTCACAATAGAGCGCCTGTCTCGTGAGAATAGAGGAAGAGATTATGCCTATTATGGGCATGGGCCTTTGTTTGTTGAAACGCTTGTTACGCTGTATTCCCGTTATGGTGGTGTTAATTTTGACTATCTGTTCGATTCGGCGGTTGAGCGCGGGCTGCTTGGCCCGCAAAGCCATGTTTGCGAGCTTCGCAAGAAATATCAATTATATCGTGACCGATCCGACTCCTTTGTTGCTTATAAAGCCCCGCATTGACCCTTTTTGTTGACATAACTTTGTGTCTTTGTTTATAAGAGGGGCATGGCTAATCAAAAAGATAGTAACGGGCTTTTAATTGAAGAGAGCTATTCTCCGCATTCGGATCACAGTTTCTTGCTCTCTCATGGGCGATTCGGCACCACCAGATTGAAAGTTACGCCGCGCCATGCGCCAGAGAAGTCCTTGACTAAAACCTTTCTCAGAGCTTGCGCTGCGCGTAAATTTGTTGATGATGCTAAATACTTGAGTAGCGCCCATCTGCATATTCTTATGCGTGGAAAGGAAAATGTGATCCGCGGTGCCGCAGCGTCCGTTTTCTTGGCCAGTTTTTTTGTCGGGGACGCTCTCGCGGATCGTATTCAGTTCGATATTCTTGGTTTCCTTATTCCTCTCGTAAGTTTGCCTATAGCAGCATGGGGCGTTCAATGGGCATTGAAAAAAGACATCAACAATATTCTTAATGAAATTGTTAATGCGCGCTCTGCTAATGCAGATGCTTTCCTTCATGATCTGCAAGAAAAGAAATGGTATAGGTTTGAGAATGATTACCTGACAGCCATCCAAATGATTGCTGTTGCTCAAAGACAGGGTGACCTGCTTCCAACTGAAGAGGATCTGCGCAGTTTTTCAGATAAGATTTGTGAAGAAGAAGGCGTCGAGCCGATTGAAATCAAGATTAAAAACATACCAGGTGAGGTGTGCGCATTCTATAGCACATCTTCTCAGGAAATATATATCGAACCTAATTTTGCCGATACGAATGTTCTGCTTCATGAATTGGCGCATTACATCGACCATTGCCAAGCATTAGACATGGCGGCGAAAAAAGGAAGGGTCGTCGGAGTAGACGGGCATGGGCCTTTGTTTGCTGAAACGGCAATCAGGCTCTATTCCAAATACGGACATATTGATTTTGATGGAATGTTCAATGATGCGGCGCAGTCGGGTGTGCTTGGTCCGCAATCTCATGTTGAGAAGCTCAGAGAGAAGTATCAGGTTTCGTCAAGAGAAGCACGGCTTGTCGCTAGCTTGACCATTCCTGCGCGGTAGTTGTTTCGAATCAATTGCATTTGATTCGCAAAAAAGCACTCGTTGGTGGTCATAATATGTCATCTTGGCACAATATGTTGAGGTTTGCTTACGGCAAATAACTGTATATAGGTATTTTTTAAAATTATTCAGGAAAATTTTCAGCGTAGTTTTGTCGCGTGCGAATCGTTTTTTTTTCTCGGATACAGACAGTTTTTCCTACTGTGTATAAGCTGTGATATCAATTTATTCCTATTGCGCTGACCACAAGATGTAGTAGCATGAAGATGTAAGCACGACATGATCTTGTGTTTATCTTCCAAAGAACATCTTTTCGTGTTCACGGTAAAAAATAACAAAAAAATCCTACTTTATTTCAAAGTTAGGACAAAGGAGTTTGCGCCATGTTCGATAATAACGTGCGACAAAGTGATGTCGGCCCCCGTATTAAAATTGATAATGCTCGTGATGAGAATTTGACCGAATTCGGTAAGGCGACTCTGACCGATCGTTATCTGATGCCGGATGAGCAGTATCAAGATCTTTTCGCACGTGTCGCTCGTTACTATGGTGACGATGATGCTCATGCGCAGCGCCTTTATGATTACATTTCAAATTTGTGGTTTATGCCTGCGACTCCTGTGCTTTCTAATGGCGGTACGGATCGTGGCTTACCGATCTCATGTTTCTTGAACGAATCACAAGATAGCCTTGACGGCATTGCCGGTCTTTGGGATGAAAATATCTGGTTGGCGGCTCGTGGTGGCGGGATTGGCTCTTATTGGGGCAATATTCGTTCAATCGGCGAGAAAGTTGGTCGCAACGGTAAAACATCGGGTATTATTCCGTTTATCCGTGTTATGGACTCTTTGACTTTGGCGATTTCCCAAGGATCTTTGCGTCGCGGTTCTGCGGCTGTATACTTGCCGATCTGGCACCCGGAAATTGAAGAGTTTATTGAGCTGCGTCGTCCGACAGGCGGTGACCATAACCGTAAGGCGTTGAACCTGCACCACGGTGTTCTGGTTACAGACTCTTTCATGCGTGCGGTTGAAACTGATGATGAATGGGCTTTGCGTTCGCCTTATGATAACTCTGTGATTGATAAAGTGAAGGCGCGTGATCTGTGGATTCGTTTGCTTACAGCGCGCGTTGAAACAGGTGAGCCTTACATCATCTATATCGATCATGTTAACCGTGCGATCCCTGAACACCACAAAATGGCAGGTCTGTCGGTTAAGACATCTAATTTGTGTTCTGAAATCACATTGCCGACAGGAATCGATCAGGATGGTAAGGATAGAACGGCTGTTTGCTGTCTTTCATCTCTAAACCTCGAAAAATTCGATGAGTGGCAAGACCACCCGACCTTTATCGAAGATGTGATGCGGATGCTTGATAATGTCTTGGAAGACTTTATCAACAAAGCGCCGGACAACTTCAAAAAGGCAAAATACTCTGCCATGCGCGAGCGCTCTGTTGGCTTGGGTGTGATGGGCTTCCACTCTTTCCTACAGTCAAAAATGATCCCGATGGAATCAGTGATGGCGAAGGTCTGGAACCGTCGTATGTTCCAACAGATCAAGCGTCAGGCAGATGATGCCTCTGTCAAGCTTGCGCATGAGCGTGGCCCTTGCCCGGATGCTGCGGATTATGGCCGCATGGAGCGTTTCTCCAATAAAATGGCAATCGCACCAACAGCCTCTATCTCTATTATTTGTGGCGGTGCATCTCCGGGGATCGAGCCAATCGCGGCCAATGCCTACACTCATAAAACGCTATCTGGGTCTTTCGGTGTGAAGAACCGTTACTTCCAACAGCTTATGGATGATAAGGGGATGACCGAGGAAGAGCAGGAAGATGTGTGGAGCTCTATCTACACAAATGAAGGCTCTGTCCAGCATCTTGATTTCCTGACCCAAGATGAAAAGGATGTGTTCAAGACATCATTTGAGATGGATCAGCGCTGGTTGATCGAGCACGCCGCTGACCGTACGCCATTTATCTGTCAGGCACAGTCTTTGAACATCTTCCTTCCTGCGGATGTTCACAAGAAAGACCTGCACCAGATTCACTACATGGCATGGAAGAGGGGTGTGAAGAGCTTGTATTACTGCCGTTCTCGCTCAATTCAGCGTGCTGAATCAGATGCCAGCTGGAAGCGTTCGAAAGAAGGCCAGCCAGTGGCAGAAGAGCCGGCTAAATATGAGGAATGCCTCAGCTGTCAGTAATAATCTGATACTAAAAAGAATTAAAAAACCCGGCTAAGCTTGCCGGGTTTTTTGTTGTTCTTATATCTGCGCTATTTAGAGCCTAGCCCATCTTGGGCGCACTTTTGACAGAGCGTTCTACGATTTTATCGATTTGAGCAGCATTCTGCACGGCTTGTTCTGTATCGCTGGTATCCAGGCTTCTAGCCGCGACTGTTGCAATGTCATCCATGAATTCCTTGTATGTCATGACTTCTGATCTTTTATGTATATAGCTATTGCCATAGTCTAGACGATCATGGTTTGTGTCTATTTCTGTGTCGAAAAATCCAACCATTGATACTTTTTGTATGCCTTTGGCTGATACAACGTAATAGGCATCATACCCTTCTTTTCTATGGCGTGTTCGCTGTTCTTTTTCTTCGGGATCGCTGAAGTTTACGCCAATAACGTATTCGTCTCCATCCTTACACGTGCCGACTTTTTGAACGTCAAGATATGCTCCAGCAATGGCATTAATGCCAGAAGCAGCCTCTTGAAAATGTTCAACCAGTTGTAAAGCATACTCTTGACCTCTGGCTTTCTCAGCCCGAGCTTCTTCAGCTGTTTTATTTTCTTGTAGTTTTTGTTTTAAAGCCTCTGCCGCAATCATTTTTAAATCTCCATAAAGTGTATTTTTATTATGTATAACAAATAATGTGGGGCAATGCAAGAAAAAAATAGACATAATTATTTCTGCGGTGTAGTTATGGTTTATGGTTATAAATGCAATGACACAGAAATCCGGGCGAGGTAAGCCGTTATATTTCACGGTTGACCTGATGCTGACCGAAGATAATGATGTGCGTATCCTAGAGCTTAATGACGGCTTTGCATCCGGCTTTACTGGATATGACCGTGCTTATGGGCAAAACTATAAATATAATTTGGAAGACGCATTCATTGAAAAGCACGGCATTATACTCGATGCACTCAATCGTGATTACCTTTTCGCTCTGATGCTTGAGAGCAAATATGTCTTTGATGCATTTATTCCCGATGAGTTGCGTCCTTTATTGCCAAAGACCCGCGCATATGCCGTTTGCCCAGGTGAGGAACAAGGCTCCAAAATACAGGATGATTTTAAAGGAACGAGTGATGTTATTGTTAAAGGATCGACCGGCCGAGCGGGCATGGAGGTTTTTTTAATAGCGCTTTCAGACCTTATGCTTACAGCCAGTCCGGCGCAGTTAAATATTCTTTTGAGAATGCATAGAAATTTGGGGCCTTTCTCATATGGCTCTATGGCGATTTCCAATGCTGTTGTGCAAGAGGTGATAAGGCCCGGACCTGTCTTTGTTGATACTCGGCCATATCTGGGTACGATTCGCGTCGGTGTTTTGGCCGTTCCGGATGCAAAAGGGTGCTATAGCTTGAAAATCACCGGCCATGACGAAGAGGGGAATGGTTATTATAAATTGCCGAATAAGCCTGCCCCCGCACGGGGGGAAACCCTAAGGGAAGAGTCCCTTAAGTCGGATATCAGTGCCTATCCTGTGTCTGCGCCCCTTGGCAAAAAGGACCTGCAACACATAAAAGCAGAACTCGACCGTTTTCTCTTGCCCGCTCTTGAAAAATATATGAGCACTGACCTTAGCCAGAAGCTTACCATGGCGCTTGATGGCGATGAAAACAAGTTTATAGCGGCTTTGATTGCCGTTCAGAATATGAATTCTGAAAATATGGAGGGGCAGTATCTCTCTGACGCATTTTATAAAAAGCTGGGAGAGCGCCTGCCTGCAATGTGCCTGAAAAATCCTTATATATATACGGCCTTTGTTCAGCCATGTTTTCACCTTTATGACCCGAATGTCAGAGAAATTTTTAACAGCCTTCGCGAAGATTCTGCCTTTACGGCTGATTTAAATCAAAGTATTGCGCAAAGGTTTTATAATAAAGAGGCTTTTGATGTGCCTTTACAGCGCGCTGAATTTAACAGTAACAGGCCGGATTTTCGGTAACTCTTTTTCATATGAGAAAGATTGTGGTTGGCACGCTTATACTATATCTTGTGTTTTTGAAAAAATGACACACTTTATATTGTGCTATAGGAGCGAATCGGAAAAGGTAAGATTCATGTGAACGACTCACGTTCGGCACAGATTCTTTTCTGGTAATTCCGGTAAAGCCCCTTACATTAAACTTGAGAAAAATAACGAAAGGACGGCAGATATGGCTGACAACTTTGCACTCTCTTCGGAGACAGATAGTAATAAAGAGCGCGCACAGGCGCAGGAGCAGGGCGCAAGCTTCGGTAAATCGAATCTTTTGAAAGAACGCCATGTTTACAAACCGTTCCTATATCCTTGGTGCTACGAAGCATGGTTAACTCAACAGCGTATCCACTGGCTACCTGAAGAAGTGCCATTGGCCGAGGATGTACGCGACTGGCGTAAAAACCTCTCTCCTGCGGAGAAGAACCTTGTGACGCAGATTTTCCGATTCTTTACGCAGGCTGATGTTGAGGTCAATAACTGCTATATGAAGCATTACTCTCAGGTATTTGGACCTGTTGAGGTTCAAATGATGCTTTCTGCGTTTTCGAATATTGAGACGGTTCACATTGCTGCGTACTCGCATTTGCTTGATACGATTGGAATGCCTGAGACCGAATACTCTGCCTTTATGGAGTATAAGGAAATGAAGGACAAATATGACTATATGCAAGGCGCGAATATGAATTCTCGTCGTGACATTGCCAAAACTATGGCGATGTTTGGTGCATTTACCGAAGGTCTACAGCTGTTTGCGTCTTTTGCAATCCTTATGAACTTCCCGCGCTTTAACAAAATGAAGGGCATGGGACAGATTGTAACGTGGTCTGTACGTGACGAGACTTTGCACTGTTTGTCTATGATCCGTTTGTTCAATGCGTTCATCGCAGAAAACAAAGATATCTGGGATGACGAGTTGAAATCCGAGATTCGTGAATGCTGTGCAACTATTGTCAGCCATGAGGACGCGTTTGTTGACTTGGCCTTTGAGATGGGCCCGGTAGAGGGAACAAGTTCTGATGAGATCAAGCAATATATCCGCTATATTGCAGACCGTCGCTTGCAACAGCTTAATCTTGAGCCGATGTTCAATGTTGAGAAAAACCCATTGCCTTGGATGGATCAGATGCTCAACGGTATGGAGCACGCAAACTTTTTTGAAAACCGTGCAACAGAATATGCAAAGGCTTCGACCCGCGGGTCATGGGAAGAAGTTTTTGCTGATGATCTGTTCTCGGGCAATTACGGTAAGTCTAAGGCCGCGAATGAAGCTGAGGCCAGTCTCGGTTCAGCTGCTGAATAAAGGGCAAGATAAGATAATAGATAAGAACCCGCCATTACGGCGGGTTTTTTCACGCAAAGAATTTGCGTTATGTATAGCTCTTGTTTATATGTTTCTTATGGATGCCATACGCTCAATAGAGATTACTTTTGATAAGCCAGAAGAAGCGCAACCTCTGGACGGTCAATGCGCGGTGTATGATCTGGAAACCAGCTTACAGCTGGAAGCTGCCGTAGAAGATCCTTCTTTATTGCCTTTCGCAGATAATAGTTTGACGATTCGGATCAACCGTGATTTCTCTTTGACACTGGCTTTTAAAAATGCCGCGCAAGAGCAAGGCCAAGCTCAAGAGGAAAAAGAGTTTATTTTTCGTCTGGATGATAGATATAAGCAGGAATGGCAAGATTATATTGTGGCTATACTTGGGCCATCAATTATTTCATCTTCTTTATCAAAAGAAGGTGAAAGGGCTGTGTTGTCGCGGCAGGAATATAGCCGTGTTTATGCTCATAACGCCCTTGGGCGCGCCTTGAAGAAGAGTATAAGAGACGAGCTTGGAATCGTTTTTGCGCAAGAATCGGCGCATCCGCGCATAGAGCTGGCACCTTACCTCAGATTTATCGCATTGATTTGTGACTACAATTACTCTTTGATCCAAAAACGATATCTTGAACCTGAAAAACGTTTCTGATTGTCTGCGTCGTTTACGGTTTTGGTGTTTGCGTTGTGTGCGATGTTTCTTGGGCAATAGCGTCTTTATCCTGAAACTCTGTCCAATGTCTGATCCATTGAACCGGACCGCCTTTTGTTTTTGTTGCTGCAAGGCTCATAAAGGCTGCTGCAAAACCAAGATTTGCAAGGGCGTATAGAGGGTTGCCGCTAAAGAAGGCGTTACCAACCAGACCTGCCGCGAATGTTACATCAGGCGCCCCATTTGGAATAAATTTAGCACCAAAAGCCTTGCCGGCCTCAAGCACGGCCGCACCAGCAATAATGCCTTTGACAATAAGTGGGGAGGCGGGTGCAACAAGAATACAACCCAAAGCAGCAAAGCCAATGCCAACTGTGTCTAGTAATTTACGTTTTGCACTGTCCTGCTCAAAGCGCATTGCAAAACCGCGTGCGAAATTTGCAATTCCGAAGGCGCCGAGGATAAGCGCAGGCATAAGAGTGGCGCCTGATAGCGCGGCGAGCCCGATTCCGGCAAGACTGACGAGACCAAGTACGACGCCCGATGCTTCGAGTGAGGCGCCGAGATTGCCGACAAAGTTGTCTCTGATGGCAGAAAATTTTGACGGCTTCTCTGACTGTTCTTGCTTGCCCAGTGCGATTTTTTCGCTTTGATAGCGTACAGCTGCGACGAAGAACGCAAAGCCAAGATTAACAGCGGCCAAAATAGGATGCGATTGAAGTGCAATCAAGGAATTAAAGGATTCAAACAGGAATGGCGTATCAGTGGCTGTATTTCCTGCAATCTGACGCTTTTGAGCGGGTGTATATGTATTTGAATTTTTCATGAAGTATTAATATCCTGTGTAAATTAATATGTCAATATAATTGCCCTATGTGTTGCTGATAAAGTCTTGTTTACGTGTCTCATATTCTTGATCGGAAATCAGGCCACGCTGATGCATGACCTTAAGGGCATCGAGTGAACGTCTCATTTCTTCTTCGGGGGGCAGGCCTTCTGCGCCACTTTCGGTGTCAGTTTGCGCGTTGGTCAGTTTAGCTTTGCTCTGTGTATCCTTATCCATCTCATGAAAATAGCATTTGTTTGGGCATTATCCAAGAAAGTGGATAAATCTCTATACAGCTAAATAAATTTGCACTTTGTTAACCGAATCTGAGATGCTTGATATAGGTTGAGCACTTAAATGCGACGGTTTTATTGACACATATACGAACCAAAGCCATTCCCGCCATAACACTCAGCCGGGTAAACCGGCCTAACCTCTTTTTGACTTTATTCTCCGCTAGACAGTCTTATCCGGCAAAAAGCATTCGCTTTGCCCGATCAGGATATATGCGCTTCTCCCATGCCATTGGCCATATATCACCCCACCTCACCTTAACCCCAAGGAGGACCTCCCATGGCAAAACGTTCCAAACGCAGCCTAAAACAAGAACAGAAATTCAACACAGGCCGAAGCAATATCGAGCCGATCTTTGAGTCTGTAGACTGGGATCCTCTGGATGAACAAATTGATAATCAGCGGGACAAAAAATACCTCAAACGCGTAAAGCCTCGTTCTGACGGCCAGAAAGACTTAATGGATTCTATCGAGGAGAACTCATTGACCATAGCGACAGGCCCAGCAGGAACCGGAAAAACATATTTGGCAATTGCAGCCGCGGTTGAGGCGCTTGAAGATGGTGAAGTAGAACGCATCGTTCTTTCTCGTCCGGCCACAGACGCAGGTGAGTCGATCGGTTATTTGCCGGGCGATATGTATGAGAAAATGGCGCCTTATTTACGCCCGCTTTTCGATGCGCTGGGTGACCGTCTGGGCGGCAAGCGTTTGCGTCAATATATGGAAGACGGCACAATTGAGATCGCACCTGTCGGCTTTATGCGCGGACGTACGCTTAATAATGCCTTTGTGGTCATTGACGAGGCACAAAACTGTACCTACCAACAGCTTAAGATGATTGTCTCTCGCTTGGGGTGGCATTCAACAATGGTGTTAACGGGAGATCCTGACCAGTCGGATCTATTGGACGGGCTATCGGGATACAGAACACTGGTGAGCAAGCTCGAATGGGTCGAGGGTATCGGCATCATCGAGCTTAGTCAGAGTGATATCGTCAGACATCCGCTTGTGGCTAAAATGCTGGATGTACTCTAAGGTCTCACCGTCTTGATCGAGATTATTCCTTGCTAATTCGCAACGCAATTTATTGACATAATTTATATTTTTGTGTTAGAATTTGCGTTAAGGTTAGGGGAGTAATGGCAGTATTTTTAGCACCGATTATAACATCAGTAGCAGCCTTTATGGTTGCTGCAACAAGCGGGTATGAGGAACCATCTCAGATTACGCCATCTGTAAGCGTTGATTCTGTTCATCTTCATAGTGAGGGGAAGCAAGACGATGGCTTTCACTCGGTGCTTCATAACGCACCAGACAGCGCCCGTATTACGCTTTTGCACGATAATGATCATCAGGCGCAGGGTGTGTACCGTTTTCTTGCGGATGAAGGTATGACGGCCTTGGCCGATACTGGCCATACGGCCATATTCTTTGAGATACCCCATATTTATCAAGAGAGTGGAGAGCTTCTGGCCGCAGGTAAGATCACAGCGGAAGAATTTATGGAACGTCATCCAAATTATTTTGTGTTTGCCGGGGACACTGAAGCAGAACGCAGAGAAAATACATTGACCTTATTGAGCATGGTATCAGCTGCTGGCCGTAACGGCATGGAGGTCGCTTTCATCGATTCGGGGCAAGGTGCTACGATTGACATGGAACTCATAGAAAACGCTCCACCTCATATTCAAGAGGCAAGTGCATTATATCACAGGCACCATACGGCAATAATAACAAGAATTGTTGATAGATATAGTGAAGAGATTTTGGGAGCAGAGGGCTTGGATGAGCGTATCTATCAAAGAGAATATAATAGATATTGGCGAGAAGCAGGCCGAGAAGAAGAGGAACGTTTCCTCGCGGCAGAAGGTTCTCTTCGGAAGTATCAATATGAGCAAAGATTAGATGATCGCCGAACAGCGGATATTGCCATTCAGGCGATTGAGGATCACCGAGCACAGAACGATGCTGCGGGTAGAGTCGCTATACTTTACGGTGCAAGCCATTTTATCCTCGATGACAAGCGCGGGCTTGATTACAGAATGAAGAGTCAATACGGCAGTGAGGCTGTTTGGAATGTGTCCTTATATGAGAGTGAGAATGCAATGGCAAAGCGCGTGCCTCAACTTCGAAGCGACACGCTATCTATGGCCCCTCCGGGTGTCGCCTTTGAGAAAGAGCAACCAATAGCATATAGCGTCGGAGACCGTGCAATTGTAACGCCATCACCCCGTCCTTAAGAAAAATCAGGCAAAACCGTTTAGTTGGTTGTGATCTCGGCAGGCTCTTGGCAAAATAAGAGCGTTGTATATATTACCTCATATGACACGTATTCGATTTATAGCTTTAGCAACATTTTTTATGGTCGCAATTGCTGCCATTCAAATTTATTTCGCCCGCCATCACGATAATGGTCAGACGACAAGCGGTGGCGGCACGGCAATCACAGGCGATATGGCCGGTGTGCCGATCGGTGGCCCGTTCACACTGGTCAATCATGAGGGAGAGACCGTTACTCAGGCAGATTATGCGGATAAGCATAAGCTGATTTATTTCGGCTTTACCTATTGTCCGGCAATCTGTCCGACAGAGTTACAAAAAATCAGCGAGGCTTATGCGCAACTTCCAACAGAGATTCAGGAGCAATTGCATTTGCTCTTTATCTCGGTCGATCCAGAGAGGGATACAGTGCCTGTGATGGCCGAATATGTATCGCTTTTCCATCCTGCATTGGTTGGTTTGACCGGAAGTGTCGATCAGGTAGAGGCGGCAAAGCAAGAATACCGTGTCTATGCGGCGAAATTTCAGGATGAGACGATGTCCGACTACACTGTCGATCATTCATCCTTTATTTATCTGATGAGCCCTGACGATACTTTGCGCTCGATTTATAAAATCGAAACACCAGCCGCCGAGATTGTTGCCGATATTCTGGCCAAGCTCAATTAACTGAAGATCATCGGGATCAGCAATGATAAGCCGAGGCCTATATTGGCCTTGAAGCCGTCAAGCGAGCTTTGCTGGTCATCGGGATTCCAGTGTCTTAAAAGCGTACGGACATTCCAGATCGGGATCAGCATAAGCGGGTAAAACAAAAGCGGTGCTTCATTCAGTTTTCCTGCAATAAGAACACCTATAAAAAACAAAATATAAAAGACACTCACGATTGTTTTGCTGTGTTCGCCGAATTTGAGTGCGGTTGATTTTACACCGACCGCTATATCGTCGCGGATGTCTTGATGTGCGTAGATTGTGTCATAAGCCAATGTCCAGAAAATGCAGGAGAGATAAAGCACATAGGCCTGAGCAGGGAGAGGGTCAGCATAAACCGGCCATAAGATCAGAATGCCGAGGTTAAAGGTGACGCCAAGGAAAGCCTGTGGCCAGTATGTAATCCGCTTCATCAGCGGGTATAATATGATCGGAATAATTGCGGCAAAGCCGATGAATATACTCAAGAGCGGGAGTTGTAATAATAGTAAAAGCGAAAGCCCTAATAGACTGGCCAGAAAAAGGATGGCCTGTCTGGGCTGTAGAGCACCGCTTGCCAGCGGGCGCCGGGATGTGCGCTCGACTTTTGCGTCGATTTTACGGTCCCATAGATCGTTGATAGTGCATCCGGCTGCGCGCATTAAGAACGCACCGATGACGGCAATGGTAAGAGTTTTGGCATCAGAAAGAGTGAGCGAGAAACCGCCATCCGCTCCCATCAAAATGGCGTAAAGACAGGGCAGGAGCAATAGCCACACTCCGACGGGGCGATCCAGCCTTGCCAGCAACGCATAAGGTTTTGCGCCTTCTGGAAGCTTAGCGATCAGTTTTTCGCGGATATCGGTAAATGACCCCATATTACAAAAGCTGGGTATGCTTGTTGGCTTTTTCAACCTTGCGCAATATCGTGTTGCGTTTCAGGCGAGATAGATAATCGACGAACAGGACGCCATTGAGGTGGTCGATTTCATGCTGAACGCAGTGCGAATCGAGACCTTCGAAATCCGAGACCTGTTCTTTGCCGTGCTTGTCGATGTATTTCACGGTTACTTTGGCCGGACGTTCCACCTCGGCATATTGACCGGGAATGGACAGACATCCCTCTGAGTAAACAGAGCGCAGCTCGGAGGCTTGAACAATCTCGGGGTTAACCATTTGTAAGAGGTTTTGCGTCTCTTGCTCCTTTGCCTGCGAGGACGGCCCGATTTGCATGATGCCGTGGCGGTCTTTGCCCTTATATTCCCAGCATCCTTTCGGTACATCCATAACAAGGACGCGCTTTAGCAAGGCGACTTGATTGGCGGCCAGACCGATACCGTTACTCTCATACATTGTCTCGGCCATATTATCCAATATGGCGGCAACGTCGTCATTGATAGTCTCGACGACTTTTGCCTCCTGCCTCAAAACAGGATCGGGAACAATGATAACATCCATTAAACTCATAATGATATTTTACCCTTTAAAGTTTAAGTGTTTATTTAGTGGCTTATGTGTCGGAAGTCAAAGCTTGTAGCTTGCGTGGAGATTTCTCCAGTTTGCCTGGGCTTTCCAGCCCTTGCGTTCCTTTTGAGGTGACGTGGAGCTCTTCGAGCTGTCGCGCTTGTGGCAGGACACGCGCTTCGAAAGACCCGACTGCATCGTCATAGGCACCAATAGCTTGTGAGAGGCCACGTCCCATTTTACCCAAATACTCGCTGAATTTGCCTAGACGTTTGTGAAGTTCGGCACCACTTTCCGATATTGCCTTGGCATTTTCGGCCAGCTCTGCCTGTCGCCAGGAAAAGCTCACGACTTTAAGCAACGAGAGCATAAGTGTCGGAGAGACTACGATGATCTTGCTTTCTGCGGCATAGTCGATTAGATGAGGGTCGGCCTGAAGCGCTGCCGAGAAAACGTGTTCGGATGGTAAAAACATGACCGTGAAATCGACATTATCGATTCCTTCCCAATAAGAACGTTTGCGCAATTCTTGTACATGGCTGCGGATTTGCTGCGCCAGTTTCGCCGTATGCGCTTTATATTCTACTTCACTATCCGTCTCGGAAATTTTCTCGCTGAAATCATGGATCGGGGCTTTGGCGTCAACAATGATGTTCAGCCCGTCACCAAGCGATATCACATAGTCAGGACGCAGCTTTTGCCCGTCAATATGTAGCTCTTGCTGTGAGCGGAAATGTACGCCTTTCATCAGGCCGGAATGTTCAAGAAGACCTTCCAGTACTTTTTCACCCCATGCTCCTTGGTGGCGTGGATTACGCAAAGCACCGTCAATACGCATTGCGGTTTTTTGTAAATGTTGAACCTGTTCCATCAACGATTGGTCTGTACCTTTGGCCTGTTCAACGGCTGCCTCTAGTTTTTCCAGATGTGTCTTGATCGGCTTAATCAGCTCATTGATAGCCGTTTGGCGTTTCTCAAGATCATGCCGCGCATCGCCTTGGGCGTGTTTGAGTTTTTCCTGTGCGAGGGTTAAAAACTGCTCGGCGTTTTTGCTTAAAACCTCTTGAGAGAGTGAAGTGAACTGGTGGCTGAGCGCTTCGCGTGCTTCTGTGATTGCTTGTTTTTCAAGGCGTAATTCGGTCTCAAGCTCTGCACGGCGGGTTTTAAGCGCATCGATCTCATTATCCTGTGCTTTTGCACGCAGACCTTTTAGCGCAAAATATCCAAGTGCCAGCCCCGCGATCAAAACGCCAAAGCCAAGCCCCAATCCAAAACTTATCCATTCTAGTGTCATAGGATTAAACTATCCGTTTTTATTGACCGTTACAAGCGGGCGGTTTAGGCTCTTGTGATGTTGATGAGCCTGTTTCTTCCAGTCTTTTTTGCTGCCATGCTTCATATGGCCAAGCCCGGACCCTTCATTATGGGGGCGACCAGCTTTGCGTTATCAGGTCAGTGGAAACAGATTTTGGTATTCAGTGGCGCGACGATTTTGGCAGGAACGGCCACCTATTTCTTATTGCTGGGTGGCTTATCTCTTCTCCCTGAACATTTCGGTATGGTTTTTGTGTTCCTTAAGGGGGCCGCTGCGGCGTTGTTTGTAACATTAGGATTAAAGGGATTAGCAGTCGCCCCAAGCTCGGAAGATGGTGAGAAGAAACGCGCAGAGCTAGAGGCACAGGGGTTCACGCAAACCGCAATAGCCGCATTCCTTTTGAGCTTGAGTAATCCGTTCGACCTTGTTTTTATTTTGGCGGCTGTACCGACTCTTTCAGGGCAGATGGATTTTACAGCACTTGAAATCCTTGTCGTCAGGCTCGCACATATTACCGCACATATCATCGTTGTAACAGCGTATTGCTTGCCGATTTTCTGGCTCAGGCACCGCTTCTCGGAACCTGTTTTGAATGCGGTTCGTAAAGTTGCGTCTTGTGGCATGATTGCAATCGGTCTTTATATTTTTGGCTCGCTAATCATTGGTGGTGATTTGCAAGAGGCCGGCCTTTTGAGCGACTGGATCTAGACTTCTTCGATAAAGCTGGACAGGACGCGTTTGCGCCCCTGCCTGTCAAACTGGATGTCCAGTTTGTTGCCGTCCTGAAGGATGACAACGCCTTCGCCAAAGGATTTGTGACGCACGCGTGAGCCAGGTCTGAGACCGCCTTCGCCACTATCGACCAGTGGATTGGTTTTAGCGCGGGGTACAAAGGACGTATGACCGCTGCTTTGTCTGTGTGACATAGTGCCTGAGCTGTCCCAATGTTGAGACCTCCCGCCGCCATACATTCCGTCTTCTGCCTCGATCGTAACCGCGTCCTCAGGGAGTTCATCAATAAAGCGGGAGGGTATGGCATTGATCCAGTTGCCATACATTAGACGATTGGCAGCGTGAGAGATAAAGGCCTTTTCCCGTGCGCGGGTAATGCCGACATAGGCAAGTCTACGCTCTTCCTCAAGCCCTTTAAGCCCTGTTTCATCCATGGAGCGTTGGGAGGGGAAAAGCCCTTCTTCCCAGCCGGGCAAAAATACAGCTGGAAATTCCAGACCTTTGGCGCCGTGAAGTGTCATGATCGTAATCATATCCGCGGATGAGTTGGCGTCATTTTCCATCACAAGTGCGACGTGTTCCATAAAGGCTGCCATTGTCTCAAACTCTTCCATGGCCGAGACAAGCTCTTTCAGGTTTTCCAAGCGCCCGGGGCTGTCCGGATTGGTATCTTTTTGCCACATCTCTGTATAGCCGGATTCATCGAGCACAAGCTTGGCCAGCTCACAGTGATGAACCTCCGAGAGTTGCCCGCGCCAGCGGCTGAAATCGCGCAACAGGTTTGCGATTGTGCCGCGTGGCTTTGGCTTGATCTCATCCGTGTCCAGCAAATCAAGGATCGCACGGTATAGCGAAATACCACTTGCTCTTGCATGGGTTTGCAGGCGCTGGATGGTGGTGTCACCTAGGCCACGTTTGGGCGTGTTGATAATCCGTTCCAGCGCCAAATCATCATCGGGTTGCATGACGACACGGAAATAAGCCAGCGCGTCTCGAATCTCTTTACGTTCGTAAAAGCGAGGACCGCCGATCACGCGGTAAGGCAGGCCGATATTAATAAAACGCTCCTCAAAGGCACGGGTTTGAAATCCTGCACGCACCAGAACGGCCATATCATTGAGGTTATATTTCCGGCCAGTGGCTTCTCTGATCTGGCTGTGCAGACGCTCGATCTGTTCGCCGACCCAACGTGCCTCTGCTTGCCCGTCCCACAGTCCTTGTATCTTGATTTTATCGCCATCTGGCGCATCCGCCCAAAGTGTTTTACCAAGTCGGTTCTCATTATGTGCAATCACCGCATCCGCGCATTTCAATATATTGCCTGTTGAACGGTAATTCTGCTCGAGCCTGACAATTTTGGCACCGGGGAAGTCTTGCTCAAAACGTAAAATATTGCCGACCTCCGCTCCGCGCCAGCCATAGATGGACTGGTCGTCATCACCGACACAGCACAGGTTTTTCGACCCTTGCGCCAGCAGTCGCAGCCAGAGATATTGCGCGACATTGGTATCCTGATACTCATCAACGAGCAGGTATTTGAATTGGTGGTGGTAGCCTTCCAGCACGTCTTTATGCTCGGGCTTTTGGAATATGGTGAGCATATGCAAGAGAAGATCGCCGAAATCTGCGGCATTAACAACGCGCAGGCGCTCTTGATATTTCGCGTAAAGGCCTTTCAGCTTGCCGCCGGCAACATCGCCTGTATCATCGGCGGTGACTTGAGCGGGTGTTTTACCTTGATCTTTGAAGCGGCTGATGATGCCGGCAATGACTTTGGGCTGCCATTTCTTTGTGTCGATATTATCGGCCTCCATCAACTGCTTGATAAGGCGGATCTGGTCGTCTGTATCGATGATTGTGAAATCAGAGCTCAAGCCGACAAGATCTGCGTGACGGCGTAACATCCGCGCACATAGAGCGTGGAACGTGCCAAGCCACCACCCTTCAACAGGCGCTCCACCAAGCAAATGCGAGACTCGCTCTTTCATTTCACTTGCGGCCTTGTTGGTAAAAGTCACTGCCAGAATCTGGCCGGGAAAGGCCTTGCGGCTATGGAGGATATGCGCAAGACGTGTTGTGAGCACACGCGTTTTTCCTGTGCCTGCACCTGCCAACACAAGCAAAGGCCCGTCTATGTGATTCACGGCGTCGCGCTGCGCCGTGTTCAGCCCGCCCATATAGGCGGGTGCCTGCGCGCTGTTTGAGCTTGGCGTATCTTCTTCTGTGAAATCTGTGAGACTCATGAGAGTTGAGTGTAGTGTTTTTGCGCGGTGAGTCTATACCCTCTTAATTTTTAAAATCTTCCAGCTCGCTTAGCTGGCTTTTGCGCATATGAACTTCGATTGTAGAGTGGCCAAGAGTGGCCAGTGTCATAAACACATCGCGCCCTGCACCAAGCTCAAAATTATCATTGATACCGATGCCGACAACGGGGCGGGGCAGGCTCTCGCCTTTTTCGATTTGCTCCAAGACGTTATTGCGGAGGGCGGCTTGGCGCTCGCTTAGGTCTTCTATGCCTTTTAATCGTCCGTCACTATGCATGACTTCATGGGCAAGGATAGAGAGTTGATAGCTTTTTAGCGCACGTTTTGTGTTGACGCTAAACACGACATAGCTTGCCGATTCTTTTGCGGCAATCGGATTGTCGGTCATGGTGACTTGCGTACTCATATAATTGTGGTACGCAATCCGCGTGTGTGTGGCAAGGGAAATCTATGTTTAACGCTCAAACGGCGCTAAGCCTTTCGCCGAACTGTCGGCCGCGAACGGTTTCGCGAAAAGCCTGCGTGGCGCTTGAACGTATTGCATAGAGTTTTAAAATCTCCTACATTATAAAAATGAGTGAAACATCAAATCAAAACTTACCAAGCGTAAAAAGCCACAATGCAGGAGCGGAGTTGCTCCCTGTAGGCAGTGATGCTGTGACGCGGGCTGAGAATCCTGCTGCGCATCCTGAAACGTTTATCGTGCCTGATACGGTTGACGGTGTGTCTTGCGATGGTGGCCATGGCGCTCTCGGGCACCCAAAGGTATGGTACAGTTTTGACGGCCAGTCTTTTATTGAATGCGGCTATTGCGATCGTCGCTTCGTCCGCGAGTCAGCAGCTCAATCCGCTTAATTATCTATACACACATAATGAAAAAACCCCCTACGTAACGCAGAGGGTTTTTTGTAAATTTATTATTTATCTGACTTATCTTATGATTTTGAGCCGGAAGGCGAGCCACTGTCATCCGAGCCACCGCTTTTTTTGCCCAATGCTGCCATAAGATCATCATGACGCTCCGCTTGAATTTTAGCGGCTTTACCTTGTTCTTTTTCTTGTTCTCTACCTTGAGCTTTGCCCATTTTCTCTTTGAAGCTATTGCTCATACCTTGCATAGCTTGGCTGCCCAGGAAACCACCTGCAACCCCGGCAACTTGTTGTATATTGGAAATGCCGGGATCTCGACCATCATTAAAGCCTTGTGCGCCTGAGCCAAGCCATCTCATGATTTGACTTGGCACTGTATCAATCATTTTGAAAGCTGTGTTTGCCAAATTATAGACAATAACGACATACATAATGGTAAAGCCGAGAGAGCTGATCCCTGCGCCTACGGCATCACGCATCATAGCCGAAATCGCACCATCAAAAACATTGTGCAGGATATAGACACCAGCCATAAAGGATGTGTATCCGCCTATAAGGCCGAACAATATAAAGATAGGCCGTGTAAATATACCGAATATCAGATAGTAGCCATTGCTAGCCGCTTGTCCGGGTAACCCGTCACCGTCAATGCGGATATGAGCCAGCGCCCATAATGGCATAGCAACAATGGCCTCGAAAATCTCGGAAATCCAGCCGACGATTGCGAATAGGAAGTACATAAACGGTAAGAGCGGAATGATGAAATGCAATATGATACCAGCTGTCATACCTATTGTGATTAGGATTTGTGCCAGTCCGGAGGTGACGATAGCAAGCGTTTCCAGCTGGCCGCCACTTATAACTTCGGTTGCAAGCATGGCGGCAGCATAAATCCCAAGCCATGCCATTGATTTTTGCATCAGTTCTTTACCCCCGGCGCTCAGTTGTGCGAGTGGGTTGGCACTATATGTGTTCTGCATATCAAATAATGTGTGAGATGCAAAAACACTGGACGCAAAACTTTTTAGAATATTAGACGCGTTTCTAGGATTCTCCAGAGGGACACTACCCCGACTTTCGGCTTCCAATCCGTTTGCGAACCATTCCATTGCAATAGGAAGAATATGATTAGCTTCTGCCTGCAAGGCGCTGGGTCTATTTCCGAGACCGGCCCAGGCTACTGACTGTGTCAGGAAGCGACCGACACGTCCAAAAGGAGAGTCTTCTGATAAAATCTGCGGAGAGCGCTCTACCGAAGGGACCGACTCGTGAACAGCGTCATATATCTCGCCATTGATTTGCGCAATTTGGTAGAACAAACCGCCTGCGCCTGCCCATCCTTGCTGTTTCAACATAGTTTGTAGATCATTGTCTTCTTGATTTGATCTGAGTGTTTCCATGGATTCCTGAACGCGCTCAGCAAGACTGGCCTGTCCTGCGCTTATAACAGCGCCGGCAATCGCGTTAGATGGCATATCGGGAGGCGTATCGCTATCAGGCCCGCTAGCTTTGAGTAATTCATATATTGTCGGTATCGTTGCTTCTCCGCCATCCGAAGATTCAAGCAGTTTAATTGCCATAGCGGAAATCACAGGAAAGTAAGCCAGCCTTAACTGCTGTAGCGGTTCGTAAATCTCACTTCCTACATATTCATTGCTACCTGAATTCAGCTTGATCGGGACGTTAATAGCACCGCAGGTTGCGTCAGGCGCTTGAAGCGGGTCGTCCTTTCTTGTCCAATATATATGAACATTTCTTTGGGCTGTCTCAGTGTTTCCCATCATTCCGATGTCAAAATTCTCAAGAGGTGTTGAGCCGTAGCCAAGGCCGCCTAGAGAGATTATTTGTCGCGCTCTGAAGATAGGATTACCAGGGTTTAATGGCACTCTGACGCGGCGTGTAATTGTGTCTGGACCACTATTTTCATTGACGAGATACGCACATAACTCATTTACAAATATAGCACCTGCAAGCTCTTCAAAATCCGGGCCGGATGGTGCGACTACCCAAGTTGATGGATCAAAGAAGGTGTCTGTAAACAAAGCCCAGCCATTCGACGCCATGTTGGAGCCCATTTTGGCGGCATAGAGTGTGACATATTGGGCTGTGTTAAGGCCGTTTGCCATCGGGATCAAAAGGCCGAAAGCAACAACCAATCGCACGGGCGCCCAAAAACCGTTGAAGCGTCGGCCGAATGGCGTACCTGTCATCGCAGATTCACTGACCACAACGATCACATAATAAAGTAAAATGATAATAGCGATAATCAGCATCACATGGCTGAAAAACGCGAGGAGCGCGTGGAACGCTGTAACAATCGGGGTTACAGTTGCCGCTGCGCCGAAGATATCGGTGCCGAAAACCATTTCAAGTCCGACCAAAGCGAGATCCTTGGTGGGGTCATCGACGGAGAAGAAACTCCCTACACCGCCCGGCACTTGGGCGTTGGCTTGTGTGATTGCAAAATCTGCGACCACCATACCGATGATAGCCAGGAACTGTAATATAATCACCACAAGTCCGAGAATAACGGCGAAGAACATGAGAACCTGATCGAGATTCTCACGGCTCATCTTTACGTTATCTGCGGCTGTGCCGATCACATCGCGGAAACCGAACTTACCGATATTAACGGGGTTAAGAACGGGGTGACCCGCAGGAATAAGGCGCACAGCGTGATAGATAAGCGCCAGCAAATAGGCGAAATGTCCCAGCCTCCAGCCGAGTTGTTTCAGCCTTGGTCCGATACCGGGAAGCCATGCGGTACGCCAATAAGCGCTCCAGAATCCACGCTTTTTGTCATCATTATTGTTGCCTGATTGTGGGTTTTGATTGTCCACAGATGGATTGAAAAAATTGCTCATAGTCCCTACACACCCGGCGCTAACGCCTTGATTTATCGCATTTAAATTTAATTATTCCCGCGTTTTACATACCACTATAGCATGAGCGGGACACCCTTTTCCACTGTTTAATTGTAGGGCTAAAGCGTTAAAGAGGTGTTAAAAACTTTATGCTGGGCGCTCAAACGGCGATTCACGTAAGGCGTTCTATGTAATACGCTCGGACGGCGCTAAGCCTTTCGCTTCCCTCTCCCAGTGAGAGAGGGTGGTGTTTATATATGCGTTCTCACGCCACGCAGGCTTTTCGCGAAACCGTTCGCGACCGACGGTCGTCGGCTTGAACAAAGACTAAGGGCACGACCGTGCCCCGCCGACAGTTCGGCGAAAGGCTTAGCGCCGTTTGAGCGTAGATATCAGGCAGCTTGCGCTTCGCGTCGTGCGAGGTCTGCCTCGTAATCTGCGTAATTGCCCTCGAACCATGTAACCTGTCCGTCGCCTTCATAGGCAAGAATATGCGTGGCGATACGGTCAAGGAACATACGGTCGTGAGAGATCACAACGGCACAGCCCGGGAAACGCTCAAGCGCGTCTTCGAGTGCGGCCAGAGTCTCGGTATCGAGGTCGTTTGTCGGTTCATCAAGGAGAAGCAGGTTTGACGGCTTCTTTAACATTTTGGCCAGATGCACACGGTTACGCTCTCCACCCGAAAGCACACCAACGCGTTTTTGCTGGTCGGGGCCGCGGAAGTTAAAGGAAGAGACATAGGCGCGTGTCTTCATCTCTATCTTGCCCATATAAAAGATATCATCGCCGTTGGAGATTTCTTCCCATACCGATTTTTTGTCATCGAGTGAGTCGCGGCTTTGGTCGATATAGCCAAGCTCGACCGTGTCTCCGATACGAATCTCACCGCTATCGGGTGTTTCCTGACCGGTCAAAAGACGGAACAGTGTTGTCTTTCCCGCTCCGTTAGGGCCGACGATACCGACAATCCCTCCGGGAGGTAGTTTAAAGCTGAGGTCGCTAAAGAGTTGTTTGTCGCCATAGGATTTAGAAAGGTTCTTCGCCTCGATCACCAGATCACCAAGGCGCGGCGGGGGCGAGATAACAATTTGTGCGTCTTTCTTGGTTTGTGTCTGCGCGTCTTTTAACAGTTCGTGATACGCATTGATACGCGCCTTTGACTTGGCTTGGCGGGCTTTTGGTGAAGCCTGCATCCATTCAAGTTCACGCGCCAATGTGCGCTGGCGCGCTTCTTCTTCGCGGGATTCTTGCTGGAGACGTTTGCGTTTGTTTTCAAGATAGGCCGAGTAATTGCCTTCATAAGGAATACCTGTGCCTCGATCCATCTCTAGAATCCAGCCTGTAACATTATCAAGGAAGTAACGGTCATGCGTAATCATCACGACTGTGCCCTTATATTCTGTCAGGTGGTTTTGCAACCATGCCACAGAAGAAGCGTCCAAATGGTTTGTCGGCTCGTCAAGTAAAAGCATATCAGGCTGATCCATTAACAAGCGCGCCAAAGCAATGCGGCGTTTCTCACCGCCTGAAAGCTTGGCAACCTCTGAGCCGTCTTTGGGACAGTGCAGTGCTTGCATCAGAATTTTAGCCTTACGCTCGATATCCCAGCCATCGGCAGCATCAATTTTTTCCTGTAGGTCTGACATCTCGGTCATCAACGCGTCCATATCCGCATCAGGGTCGCCCATCTCGGCACCGATTGCGTTAAAGCGGTTGACCATATCTTGCATCTCGCCCACACCGTCAAGGACGTTTTCCAGCACGGACTTATCAGGGTTGAGTTGTGGTTCCTGTGGCAGGTAGCCTACCTTGGTGCCCTCGGCAGACCAGGCCTCTCCTGTATATTCTTTATCTACGCCGGCCATAATTTTAAGCAATGTCGACTTACCCGCACCATTTGGCCCCAAAACCCCAATCTTAGCGCCGGGGAGGAAGCTCAGTGTCAGATTCTCGATAACCTTTTTTCCGCCTGAATAGGCTTTGGAAAGGTCTTTCATAACGTAAATATATTGATAGGCGGCCATGGCTTTTCCTCTTTTGCTTTTAAATACTCATCAGGAATTAAAGATTTTCTGCGAAAATTGCAAGAGCGCAGGCTGTGTCTAAGGATAAGTTTTGGCCTGTCGATTAACGCGTTTGCGCCAGACTCTATAAGAATTGGGTTTGAGGTGGTTCTTCATGAGTTTCATCACCTCCGATTCGCATAGGCCATATTCGGCCTCAATCGCTTTGAAGCCGGTTTTGTCACACCATGCCATCTCAATGATGAGGGATATGTCTTGGGCTTTTAGTTGTTTCATGCTAACTCTTATACAAGATATGAAGGGAGCCAGATCATGAGCCGTCAAAAATCTTCTCAGGATTCGATTCGCGAAGCGACAAGGGATCGCGCGAAATTTTCAGGTCACGGACAAGCCAAAGGCGCTGCCGGTGTGCGACAAAAGGGAATGGATCCCGAATTACGCAAGCTTAGTGGTGAAACTCTGGAGACGTTGATTAAGGTTCCCCAAGACGGCGATCCGGTGATCCGTGTTGGTCTGGCCTGGGAGAATGTCGTCTATATTCGTGCCGAGGGGCTTATTAACCGCTTGATGCAAAAAGTCAGCGGGACAGGTGTCGATCTTGATCTGGGCTGTCTTTACGAGCTTCAGGATGGCCGCCGCGGTGCCGTGCAGGCCTTCGGCGAGATCTTTGGTGATTTTGATGATGCGCCTTATATCACCCTTTCGGGGGATGAACGTAATGGGAATACCCCTGATGATGACGAATTCTTACAGATCAATGCCCGTCATTGGGATAAGGTCAAACGTATTTTGATCTATAGCTATATTTATGAAGGCCCACAAATCTGGCAACAGATCCAGCCCATAGTGTCTTTGCGCGTTCCGGGTGAAAAGCCGGTTGAAATTACACTTAACAGTTTCGAAGAGGATGTGCCCATCTGTGCGCTTGTCAGTCTCGAGAATAAGGACGGTCAGATTAAGTTGACTAAGCACGCGGAGTATTTCCGAGGCCATCCTGGTATGGACCGAGCGTTTGGATTCGGCTTGCGCTGGGAAGAGGGTGAAAAAGACTAGACCCCTATAAAGTAAAATCCGTAGCCGATTATTAAGGCCGGAACGGCCGTGTATAATGTGGCAAGCAGGGCTGTGCGCGGCGCAATGGCTATTGCCGGGAAGAGGGCATCACCGTCATTACTTAAGACATTTGCCAGTAATGCAGAGAAAGGCACAAGCCCGTTAATGTGCAATGTGGCGACGATAATCTGTGGTCCGCATCCGGGAATAAAGCCAATAAGTGTAGCAATAAGCGGCAATAAAATGGCGATCGCATCAAAGGCTGAGGCAAGATCCCATCCCGTGAAATGCATCAAAAGCTCATATGCAGTGAAGGCAAGAATCACAAAGGCGGTGATAAAGCTGGTATCGAGGATGATTCTTTGCCAGACAGAGACGGTGTGCTCTGCGCCGGGCTGTGCGGCCAGATTGACCAGCCCTGATCCTGTGCCGGGCATAAAACACCAAATGACAAAACATAATAAGGCGCCGCCAATGCCGATTAATTTTGTCGGCTCATAAGATGCATAGATTCCGAACCACTGGTCGGTTTCAATTTGGAAGGCGTTCCCGAAGGCCAGAATAATGCCAGGTATGAGTAATCCAAACCAAAGCAGTTGAATAAGGACGGGGTAGCGCGCCATGCGGCAACGTGCTTCATCTATTAGGGTCATGCCTTCTTGTCTTATGCGTTGTAAGAAGTCGCGCCCGTGAATGCGCTCGACGATAAAGCCTGTGACCGTCCCAGATATATAGGCGACAGCAAAAATAGCCAGTGCAGTCTCCGGTGCTTTGGCAAGCAACAGGAATGCGGCATCTCCCATTGTCGCGCAAAGGGCCGCGACGACGGCTCCGAATCCTGTGCGCCCAAGTGTGAATTGTGTGATGACAACAATGGCGCCCCCGCATCCGGGCAGCACACCCAGCATTGCAGCAACGGGAATGTGCCATTGTTTTTGTGTTTCCAGAAAGGCTTCCAGATTTGATTTGAAACGCCTTTCAAAAATGTAGAACACGGCAACTGTCATCCCTACAAAGGCGCTTACGGCTATATACGCATCTGCAAGTGCAGCTTGAATGGCCTCTTGTAAAATAGGCGCTGTAAAAAAAGCGACATATAGAAGGAGAGCAAACAGCCCGGCTTTCGTCAAAAGAGTCGGCCATTTGGGAAAAGAATAAAATTCTGCTGTGTCAGGTTTATATATCATAGATAAGAAATTAGACGCGTCGTTGAGGTTGGACAAGCGCTGTTTCGCCTAGAAAATCAGGGTTTTGAATTTTTTTTCAAAAAAATGCATTTTTATGTTTGACATGGGGGAACTAATTCGCCTATAAGTCCGATCTCGGCAGCGCGATGCCCTAACGGAAAACGAAGTTGCTGAGAAAAATAAAATGAAAAAAGCTGATTTTAGGGCTTGATTTTTAAAAATCTTTTGTCTATATAATGTCAGCTCCATTCATGGAAAATTAAATGCCCTTAAGGGGGTTTGCGATAAACCCTTACACGTAGTTTTGTGTTTATCGCCGGTTCTTGGATATAGTTTGTTTAATAAGAGAAGAGATGCGCAGGTAGCGGATGAGCTTAGTAATTGTCAGATACGACAACTATGATTATCTGCTCTTATGCGTGTCTTTTGCACAGTAAGTGCAGGTTTTCGAAATTTTTTTTTAATGTCACGTTCGTTTGGCTTCGGTCAAACAAATGCAGTGACAGGATTCAAACTTGAGAGTTTGATCCTGGCTCAGAATGAACGCTGGCGGCAGGCCTAACACATGCAAGTCGAACGATCCTTCGGGATAGTGGCGGACGGGTGCGTAACACGTGGGAATTTGCCCTTGGGTGCGGAATAACAGTTGGAAACGACTGCTAATACCGCATAATATCTCCGGATCAAAGATTTATCGCCCAAGGATAAGCCCGCGGCTGATTAGGTAGTTGGTGGGGTAAAAGCCTACCAAGGCGACGATCAGTAGCTGGTTTGAGAGGATGATCAGCCACACTGGGACTGA
>CAXGMH010000001.1:0-89043 GCA_964010795.1 uncultured Alphaproteobacteria bacterium | reverse complement strand
TGATGGAACTTCGTGCGCCTGATATTATCGTGCGTAACGAGAAGCGTATGCTTCAGGAATCTGTCGACGCATTGTTTGATAACGGTCGTCGCGGACGCGTTATTACAGGTACGAATAAGCGCCCATTGAAATCTCTTTCTGATATGCTCAAAGGGAAGCAAGGTCGTTTCCGTCAGAACCTACTTGGTAAGCGTGTCGATTATTCCGGTCGTTCCGTTATCGTTGTTGGGCCTGAGCTGAAGCTGCATCAATGCGGTCTGCCAAAGAAAATGGCGCTGGAGCTGTTTAAGCCGTTTATCTATCACAAGCTGGAACTGTACGGTATGGCGACAACGGTTAAGGCCGCCAAGCGTATGGTTGAGAAAGAGCGCCCTGAAGTATGGGATATCCTCGAGGAAGTTATCCGTGAGCACCCGGTTCTGTTGAACCGTGCTCCGACACTTCACCGTCTTGGTATTCAGGCATTCGAACCTGTACTGGTTGAAGGAAAAGCTATTCAGTTGCACCCGCTCGTATGTACAGCCTTTAACGCTGACTTTGACGGTGACCAGATGGCCGTTCACGTACCGTTGTCTATCGAAGCTCAGCTCGAGGCGCGTTGCTTGATGATGTCAACGAACAACATTCTTTCTCCGGCCAATGGTAAGCCGATTATCGTTCCGTCTCAGGATATTGTCCTGGGTCTGTACTATATGTCGATGGAACTTGACGGTGAGCCGGGCGAAGGCATGGTCTTCCGTGGTTCCGGTGAAATCAATCACGCTTTGGAAGCAGGTGAATTGTCCCTGCACGCAAAAATCAAATGTCGCTACAAGACAGTTGATGAGAATGGTGAGCCATTGTGGAAAATCGTAGAATCTACGGCTGGCCGCATGATTATCTCTGACCTTTTGCCACGTAACCCGAAAGTACCTTTCGAAGTCATTAACAAGATTTTGACCAAGAAAGAAATCTCGAATTTGATCGAGACGGTTTACCGTCACTGTGGTCAGAAAGAAACAGTCATTTTCTGTGACCGTTTGATGAAGCTCGGTTTCCGTCAGGCTTGTATCGCCGGTATTTCTTTCGGTAAGGACGATATGCTTGTGCCGGATGAGAAGACAAAATTTGTCGAGGACGCACAGGCGAAGGTCAAGGAATTCGAAGAGCAATATCAAGACGGTCTTATCACCAAAGGTGAGAAGTACAACAAAGTCGTTGATATCTGGTCTGATTGTACCGATCGTGTCGCGTCTGCGATGATGGAGAAAATCTCCGACATTAAAACTGCCGGTCTGAACTCGGTTTACATGATGGCACATTCTGGTGCTCGTGGTTCCGCCGCTCAGATCCGTCAGCTGGCAGGTATGCGTGGTTTGATGGCCAAGCCGTCAGGTGAAATTATCGAGACGCCGATTATCTCTAACTTTAAAGAGGGTCTAACGGTTCTTGAATACTTTAACTCGACACACGGTGCTCGTAAGGGTCTTGCTGATACGGCATTGAAAACTGCGAACTCTGGTTACCTGACACGTCGTCTGGTGGATGTGGCACAGGATGCTGTTATAGTTGAGCATGATTGTGAAACTGAAAAAGGTATCACGGTTCGTGCAGTTATCGATGGCGGTGATGTTATTGTACCTTTGTCTGAGCGTGTTCTTGGGCGTACAGTCGCAGAAGACGTGAAGGATCCGGTTTCCGGTGAACTGATCGCGGCTCGTGACGCTCTGATCGACGAGGTCTTGGCTGACAAAATTGAAACAGCCGGTGTTG
Organism: uncultured Alphaproteobacteria bacterium; assembly: GCA_964010795.1. Taxonomy (GTDB): domain Bacteria; phylum Pseudomonadota; class Alphaproteobacteria; order Micavibrionales; family UBA9664; genus CAXGMH01. The sequence continues at coordinate 87,291 of CAXGMH010000001.1, read as the reverse complement.
ATTCTGTATTCATCCGCTCTGTACTGACGTGTGAAACACGCGGCGGTGTATGTGCGAAATGTTACGGACGTGATTTGGCGCGCGGCACACTTGTTAACGAAGGCGAAGCGGTTGGTGTCATGGCGGCACAATCTATCGGTGAGCCGGGTACACAGCTTACGATGCGTACGTTCCACATTGGTGGTGCGGCACAGCGCGGTGCGGAACAATCTTCTTTTGAAACGCCTGTGGACGGTAAAGCGGAATTCCGTAACACCAACACAGTTGCGGATTCTGAAGGAACTCAGATTGTTATGGGTCGTAACATGGAGATCGTTATCATCGACAGCAAAGGTAAAGAACGCGCTTCTTTCCGCTTGCCATACGGTGCCAAGCTATTGGTCAAGGATGGCGGTAAAGTCAAAGGTGGTACTAAGCTTGCTGAGTGGGATCCTTATACGATGCCGATCATCACAGAAAAAGACGGTGTGGCACAGTACTTCGATCTGGAAGAGAGCGTGTCCGTTTCCGATCAGGTCGACGAAGCTACGGGTATTGCATCGAAAGTCGTTATCGACTGGAAATCAAATCCAAAAGGCGCTGAGCTTAAGCCACGTATCTCTGTTGTTGATGGCAAAGGTAAACTTATCACATTGCCAAATGGCTTGCCGGCAAACTACTACCTATCGGTCAATGCGGTTCTTTCCGTTGAAGCCGGACAAGAGGTTAAGGCCGGTGACGTTCTTGCCCGTATCCCACGCGAAGCTGGTAAGACGCGCGATATTACAGGTGGTCTACCACGTGTTGCCGAGCTTTTCGAAGCCCGTCGTCCGAAAGACTTCGCTGTGATGTCCGATGTTGAAGGTACGGTTGAGTTCGGTAAAGACTACAAGTCGAAACAACGTATTATCGTCAAGCCTGCTGATGGATCTGATAATGTGGAATACATGGTGCCAAAAGGCCGCCACTTGTCAGTTGCAGAGGGTGATTATGTTCGCGTTGGTGACAAACTTGTCGACGGTGCTCTGGTGCCGCATGACATCCTGGATGTCTTGGGTGTCGAGGCATTGGCTGACTACTTGACCAACGAAGTTCAGGACGTTTACCGTTTGCAGGGTGTGAAGATCAACGACAAGCACATTGAAGTGATCTTGCGTCAAATGCTTCAGAAAGTTGAGATCACTGAAGCAGGTGACACGACCTTTATCGCTGGTGAGCACGTTGAGCGTGAAGCTTTTGAAAGCACGAATGATCGTATGATTAAGGGCGGAAAAGCACCTGCTGAGGGCAAACCGGTATTGCTCGGTATTACCAAAGCATCGCTTCAGACGCGCTCCTTTATCTCGGCTGCTTCCTTCCAGGAAACAACCCGTGTCCTCACAGATGCGGCTGTTCAAGGCAAGGAAGACTCGCTGATCGGTCTGAAGGAAAACGTGATTGTTGGTCGTTTGATCCCTGCCGGATCGGGCGCTTACATGAACAAGATCCGCAAGATCGCAGCCGGCCGCGACCGTGAGGCTCTGGAAGCACAAGCAGCTTCTACGCCGATCGAAGCTGAAAGCGAAGAGCAAGCAGCCTTGACCGATCAAACGGACGCAGCGTAGGTCTGTTACTTTTTAATGAATTGAAAAGCCCTGCTATCCAGCGGGGCTTTTTTCTTTGCGATCGGCGAAAGCTTTGCTAGCTTAAGAAGATGAGTATCGTTCCTACATTTGAAACAGAGAGACTGTTTCTTCGCGCCCCCGAAGAGCGGGACATCGCTGCGTGGCAAAGACATTTTGCGCATTGGGATGTCGTGCGCTATTTAAACCCGGGTTTGCCTTGGCCGTATCCTGAGGACGGAGCGGCCGAGTTTTATCAGGGCCATGTTAAGCAGGTACAGGGCAAGAGTGCTTATTTTTGGGGGCTGTTCTTAAAAGAAAATCCCGAAGAATTGGTCGGTATTGTTGAGCTTCGAATGGAGACAAAGTTGGAGCATCGGGGGTTTTGGCTTGCCAAACACCTTTGGGGGCAGGGGTTGATGAGTGAGGCGCTCATACCTGTTAATGATTTTGCTTTTGATACTCTTGGCATGGATCATTTGATTTTGGTGAACATGATCCAGAATAAATCATCATCGCATATTAAGACGAAGCAAGGTGCACGCCTCCTGCGTGTGCAAGAGGCAAAATCTGTTGACCCTGAAGTGACGCATGAAGAGGTTTGGGAGCTGAGAGCGCAGGATTGGCGTGCTTATAGGCAAAAGACGGGCCTGACACATGGTTGAACAAGACATCAGATTTTATCATTTGCACCGTCAAAGCGTTGCGCAGGCTTTGCCTGCATTGTTATCCAAAGCATGGACGGTCGGTAACCGTATCGTTGTAAAGTGCCGAGATGACGCTGAGTCCGAAGCGCTTACGAAAGAACTTTGGACATTTTCGAAAACAATATTTCTACCTCATGGTAACAAGAAAGACGGGTATGACGCTGAACAGCCTATCTGGCTGACCGCACAAGAAGAAAACCCTAATCAAGCCAATATGCTGCTTGTCACCTCACCTCCCGAAGGTGAATTGCCACAGGACTTCTCTTTGGGCTGCATCATGTTTAACGGTGCGGATGAGGTCGAGCTTCAGGCCGCGCGTGCGTGTTGGCGTCGCATGAAAGACAGCGGAAAGGCCAATCTATCTTATTTCCAACAAAGCGAGCAAGGCGGCTGGAGCAAGAAAGCATGAGTATCCAATATAAGCTCTTTATGGCTGATATGGATTCTACGATCGTCGCACAAGAGACGCTGGACGAAATGGCGGCTTTGGCCGGATTTGGTGATAAGGTCAAAGAGATAACCAAACGGGCAATGGAGGGGCATCTCGACTTTAAGGCGGCTTTAGCTGAGCGTGTTGCTTTGCTTGAGGGTTGCTCTGTTGATTTGCTTCAAGCAACGAAGGATCAAATGACACTCAATGGTGGAGCGGCGTGCGTTGTGTCAGCGCTAAAGTCGGCAGGTGTGAAAACGGTTTTGATCTCTGGCGGTTTTACATTTTTCACGCAGCATATCGCTGATCTATGCGGCTTTGACGCTCATTACGGCAATCAATTAGAGGTGCTCGGTGAGAGACTGACAGGACGTGTCATTCCACCGGTTATTGACGCAGAATATAAGCGTGCGACGATGCTTCGGGAATGCGAGATGCTTGGTATAGAGCCGTCAAAGGCCATCGCTATCGGAGACGGCGCGAATGATAAGTTCATGCTGGATATGGCAGGACTTGCGATCGGATACCACCCGAAAGAGGCATTGCGCCCTTATTGCGATCATGTGATGGATGGTGATCTTGATTTGAGCGCTTTACTTCCTCTATTGGGATTGCCACAATAGCTTTCAGGAGTTTTCTGATGACGCGATATCCCGCTTATAAGATTGACGATAAGACGCTGGACGATTTGTTGCAAACTTATGCCACAGATTTTACGCAACGTGCTCAAGACGGGCTTTATGATCCGATTACAGGCCGCGATGAAGAAATAGAGCAGACGATCTTGATCCTGCTACATAAGGGACGCAAGAATGTCATGCTTCAAGCTCCCGCAGGTGTAGGAAAAACAGCGTTATGTGTCGGACTTGCGCAACAGATAGCTGCAGGGAATGTACCTGAAACACTTAAACAGGCAAAATTATATGAGCTCGATCTTGCCAGTATGAGCGCCGGCACATCCGGCCCTTCCGAATTTCATGCTCGTTTTTTGCCGCTTATTCAGGGCGTGGCAGAGCGTTACCGTAATCCGAGTGAACCTCGCCGCGTTTTATTCATTGATGAAATTCATCAGATTATGCCCGGATGTGTGAACTCGGCCTATGCTGGCCTGTCCGAGGTTATGAAGCCATATCTTACGGCTGGAGATATCTATGTTATCGGTGCGACGACCAAGGATGAGTTCCGCCAATTTGTCGAACCTGATCCGGCTATGGATCGCCGTTTCCAAAAGGTCGAGCTGTCTATTCCTAATGCTGAGCAAACGCTATCAATTATGAAAGCGCTTAAACCATCTTATGAGCGGTTCTTTGGCGTTGAAATTGGTGATGATGTTTTAGAGCGAATTGTGGCCATGACGGAACAACATTTGCGCAAGCGCAATCAACCGGATAAATCCATTACAACACTTGATGGTGCTTGTGCACGCCATGTCATGCATACTGGCACACATACATCCTTATCGCTTGATGCTGTGCGCTATATTGTGGCAAAAGAAACTGGGCTTCACCCTGACGCGCTATAGTCACGCGCCTCTCTATTTCACGGCGTGAATGATTTTGTACCCTTGTACGTCTTCTTTGTGTTTAATCGAAGAGAAATTAGCGTCTAAAACGGATTCGTAAGGAAGCTGTTTATTCGCTACCATGTAGAGCGTGCCACCCTTTTTAAGGCCATAAGCGGCTGTTTCGATGAAGCGTTGCCCTATCAGGCTGTCGGTGCTGAGATCGTCATGGAAAGGCGGGTTCATGACAATCCAGTCCAGAGAGTTTTCTTGGATGTCTTCTTTGTGGGTCAGATCCGTCCATAGCATAATCAAGAGAGCGCCTGACTCTTCATAGCGTGATAAATTCTCGCTTGTAGATTCAAGAGCGCGGTTATCATCATCAGCACAAATGAGCTTGGTTGCGCCACGATTTTCCAACAGGTCTTTGCCGAGTAGTCCATAGCCGCAACCGAAATCAGCGCCTAAGCCCTCAAGCGTATCAGGCAGGCTTTGGATCAGAGCCAAAGATCCGGGATCGGCGCGTCTGGATGAGAATAAGCCGGGGTCGGCCTTGAGGTCTGTGTCTTTTACACGAACCGCTTGTCCGTATCCGAGCCATTTCTTAAGGAGGTTGTCATTAAGCTCATTCGTTTTGTTTGCTCTGATGAGGCGGGCTTTGAATTTATAATCATATTCCGGCTTCATGCCCGCTTGGAATAAGTCCTTCTGGTAGCGCTGAGCCCCGCCTTTGTTGCTGCCGAAAAGAACAATCGCGCCTTCTGGTTTTAGGAGGTATAAGGCGAAACCAATATGGAAGAGATTTTCATGTCTGTTTTTGCTTAGGTGGATAATGATCTGGTCGTAGGATTCCGGCTGAGCATAGGCTGGCAGAGAGCGTAATTTGCGCTCGTCAGGCAAGGTAGACAGCTGGGCGTACAGAGTTTTACGCGGTTGATAGAGGAAAGACTTATCATAGTCTTTTAGTTCGCTTACAAAATCGCAGGCCGAAGCATTGATATACAGAATTTGTCCATCGTGATCGTGAAGAAGGATGGATTCTTTGTAATGGTCGAGAATATCTGTGGTCTTGCTCATAATTTATCCTTGTAAGGCACGGCTTTGTTGTATCAGTGCCATGAAACTATATAGGAGGTTTAGATCTTCGTAAACGGCTTGAATCCATGTCGCATCTAGCAGAGAACGGCTAAGTGGCGGTGTGTCAAAAATCTCGGAAGGTATAGGGAGCGTCGCGTGAAGAACCCCGCTGCTCAGGACAATGCGTAATCCAAGATTATGGGCGTTATGCTCAATATGCGGATGCTGTCCCTCAATTGGATCGAGAAAGTTATTCTTTTTGCGAGAGCGGATAGCAAGCGAGAGCTGTTTTTGGAACTCGGTGACCTTCTCCATAAAAGTCGGCGTAAACACCTTGCGGACACCAATTTGGTCATTTGTGAAGATGTCGAAATGTTTTTCAAAGTTTTGACTTTCTAATGTGGCTCGTTGTAAATCATGGTACATATCGCCTGTATGGTTTAACGGTCCTCGATCTTTTATTAAGGTAAAGCCCAGTTGCGGGTCGGCATTTGGCATGGACATACGCACATACAGGCCGTTAAAGAGCAGGTTTACTTGCTTGCGTCGGCTCTGGCCTGCGCCGGTGTGATAGCTATAGACGCATTTGAGGTCAAATATATCGATCTCTTGCCTGTCGTCTTTTTGGAAGAGGTGGTCTTCGGTGATTGTGTATTCACATTCCCTGGGCATGAGTCCTTTGGGAAAGCTTTCCCAGTCCAGGCCGCCTTGGGACGGTTGATATTTGTAATCACCAAAATGTTTTAAGATCAAAGGGAGAGTTTGATCTTTGATGTGGTCGCGGAAGTCTTCTGCCTTTTGGAAGAAAGGTCGCATTTTCGTGCGATCGATAAGCCATAAAACAGCCCCGACGATCAAGAGGGGAATTCCGACATGAGGTGAAGACTCATTAATAATGGCATCAAGCCCGATGCCAAAGCCAGCCATCGCGCCAAAAAAAGTGATATAATGCAAAATCTTAATCAGTCTGAAATGATGAAATGTCGTCTGGCGCTCATTTTCAAAATCGGTCAGCTGGCTTGCAAGGCTGTCTCGAACATAGCTGCGGAAAGAGGGGTTTTTTATTTTATCTTCATTTTGCAGCATAGCGGTTCTCCTTACGCGTTTAGGGTAAGAGATTTTCACGCGTTTAAAAAGCGCTTATATGTGCATTATATCCTTTAAAGACAGTTCTCGCCATCGAGGCCGGGATAGCGATAGGACAAAACAATCGTCTCATTTTGCAGTGTTTCGAATTCTTCTGTGACGCTGCGGTCAATGCGCATCTTGTCTTGACCAGAAAGATGGACAAGTGAGAGAGGGATGTGCGGTAGAAAGGGTTCGACCCAGATCTTTTGGATCGTGTCCCATTTGGGTTTGTATTCACATAGCCAATTACACCACGCAGGCAAGAGCTCAACGGCGTAGCCATCAAGATGAATCATCATTCCCATGGTCAGCTGTTCGGCGGTGAAGACTTTTCCTTTTTCCAAGGCCTTTAAGATCAGGCTTTGCCAGCGCTCCCAATGTGGTGCATCGGCGGTGAGAGCAAAAGCGCCGGCTTGCAGGACATGATGAGCGAACAGCTTTTGCGCTGTTTTACGGTCAAATGCTTTCTTCGCGTTAGAGTAATAAAAGCTACGAGGCTTCCATGGGAGAGGGCCAAGCCATTTGATACGCATTTGTTTGGGCCATGCTCTGTCCACTTGAGGGCACAGAGCCAGCTTGCCCTGCTTGGCACCTGCTTCATAAAGCGGGATTGCCGACCAGTTTTGCATCCATATGTCGCAATCAATCCATATATAAAGCTCGAATCCTTCAAAAATTTTATTGATAAAAGGGCGGCAGACACATGATTTAAGATAGTCTTTGCCTTTGATTCTTGCCTCGGGCAAATCGGTCGGCCAGTCCGGTTTCTTGATGATAACGTCTTTTTGTTTTAAATAGGTGATATGCTCTTTGGCCAGTCCGCAATCCATAACACATAGGGCATAGTCCGCAGATTGTTTTTGTGCCTGAATAGAGGCGACCCATTCCGCAAGCATCGGAAAATAATTGGCATCTGCACCTGTGACAAAGCATTTTTTTGGGTGGGAAGAGCTGGGTGAGCCTGGCATGGTTATCGCTTTCTTATTAATCCTGGAGTTTTAGTTCTAGGATATTGCAGCCATCATGACAATATCTTAAGTCCGGACATTGCTTTGACGCTAATTGCGAGGAGCGTAAATCGTCTTAGGCAAGTATATGAGAAAAAAAGCATATTTTTTGCAAAAAATTGCTTGATTTTGAAAACACGCTCATAGTATATATCCAGTTCCTAAGGCAATTCTTGACTTGCGTCCCGTTCGTCTAGAGGCCTAGGACACCGCCCTTTCACGGCGGCAACACGGGTTCGAATCCCGTACGGGACGCCATTTATTTCAAAATCACTATAATTAAAGTCTGCGCAAAGCGGTTAGCTTGCGGTGGCATTATCATGCCCTGTATGGTGACTCTTAGTGTACTCTGGGTTGATAGCCGGGGTTGAGCCTGACCGTGGTGCGGCCATCCGGTGTGTCGAGAGGCGTGTGCTCGATCAGCTTTTCAAGCTCCATCCCCAGTGTCGCATCTTTCAATTTTCCTATTAATGAAACGAGCGTGATGTGGATGAGGTCTATTTGTTTGGCTTTGCTGAACTTTTTTGTTTGGCCAAAGTGAATGTCTGCAATTTCTTTCAGGCTGACCGGGCGGTTGTCATTCTGGACCGCGTTATTGAACAAAGTGTGTAAGAGCTTTTTCTCGTTCCCGTAAAAACCTGCTAAGGCCTTTTTATGGACGACGCGTTGATAGGATAGACGGCCTTTGTCACTTATGTGGAAATGTCCAAATCGTTCGTTTTTGAAGTTTTCCTTTAATTCGATTGGCTTTGCTTTTGGCTGGTCGTTTTCATCGGGAGCCTGACCAGCAAAGTCGAGAGCTTCTTTTTTTGCGGCTCTGATTTGACCGATTAGGCCGTAATTGATTGTGATGTCCAGTTTTTTATTATTTGTTGTTTTATGTGTGGCATAAACCTGTTCCAGTCGCGCTTTGTCATCCTCATTCGTTGCAATCGCACTGACCTTGTGCAGACGAGAGGCGAACATATAGCCTTGCCCGAAAATATTTACAATGGCCTGCTGTTCGAATTGATCTGCGCCGAGCTTCATGAGTTTGCGTTTGATCGACGCAACCGAGTTCTTTAGGGTTTGCTCGTTTGACTGTATCCCTTGTTCGGCCAGAGCGGCCTGCAAGTCTTCTGATGTCCATATTTTGTCTGGCTGGGTGGCCATGGCGGCGCAGACATTCATGAGTTGTTCGCTGAGTTTGATCTTGAATCCATTGCTTTGCAGGGTTTTTTGCTCTTGGTCGAGGATCAGCCCGTCACATTTAATGACATTCGGTGCTTTTGTCTCTGCTGCTTTTTCGCGTGGAGCGGGCCGTTCAGCGGTGCTGCGCTTAGACGTATTTGTTAGGGGGGAGAGTTCCAAAACATCCGAAGAGATCTGTGACATAAAGCTACCTTTTTTCTTATTTTTTAACTATGTAAATTTATTCTGTCAAATAAAAACTGTATATATGGGCAATGTCTTTTAGATGCAAGCGTTTATCAGAACCTCGGGGCGTATGCGGGATTGGCTTTGATGGTGGAGAGTTTGTCGTCTTCGAGATTATCAATGTCAATAAGCTTTTGAAGCTCTATTTCAGGGCCGGCTGATTCCAGCGCGTATTGAAGGTTAAGCACAAGGCCTCTGACTTTGTCTATCTGGACCTGTTGTGGCATTTTGTCGGTTTGAAAGAACCACTGAGACAGACCGATCAGGTTCAGCGGGGCACTGTCCTTTTGCGCGGCGCGGTTGAAGAGAATATTCAGAACGGTCGCTTCTTCGTGTTTCAGTTTGGCAATGATCCTGCGTCCAGCTATTTTGCGGAAGGATAAGATACCTTCACCGTCAATCTGGAAGCCGCCAAATGTGTTTTTAGTCAGAGCGGCCACAGTTTTTGTTACGGTTGCTGTATCTGATGCGGTGTTTTCTCTCACGACGTTTTGGGTCGGGCTTGATGTTTCGGCCGTTTTGATTGCGTGCTGGGGTGCCTGTGCTTTAGGTTTAGCTTTAGCTTTTTTCTTTTTCACGGGCGAGCGAAGGGATGGCCTGAATGCTTTTAGTCTTTCGAGCTTATGTTGCGGGATTTCATTTTGCTTGGCAGCGAGGAAATAACCGTCTCCATGAACATTTATTAAAAAAGGCTCTGGACGACCTTCTAACAGCTCTGATTGAATAAAGCTGTTGAATTGTGAAATGATGACACTCAAATTACTTCTCTTGATACTAGATCCGTTCTCTGTCAGAGCTTTGTGAATACGGGAATTCGGGACTGGCTGTCTTTTTTCATTGAGATAGGTTTCAAGAATAACTGCCTTTTGCGGGGGTAATATCAAACAGTGGTCTTCAATTGAAAGCTCTCGCGTCTCGCTGTTATAAGTGAATGCTCCGAATGTCTGTATCGTCATAATATGCCTCTTTTTATGTTTAATTAGCGATCGGTGTGTAATCTGTCAAATGAAAATGCGGGTGCCTGTCGGCGTAAAATCAGATATGATTGGGCTATGAAGATAAGAGCCGCAGTTGAAAATGATCTGGATGACCTGTTGGAGATGTGTCTGGCCTTGGCTGAAAGCGAAGGGCTGGTGCAGGGCAGTCTTGTCACGAAAGCCTATCTGAAGCGCTGCCTGTTTACTCAGGCACGTATCGCAAAGTGTTTTGTCTTATGCGATGAGAGCGGAACCACAAAAGCGCTTTCAGGGATGTTAATGGTTCAGATGATGATGGATACCGCACTTGGCGCGAATGTCTTGCATATCAAGGATTTCTTTATAAAAGAGGCGTACCGCAATCAAGGCTGGGGACGAAAGCTTTTCGACTTTGCCTCTGCTTATGCGAGGCGTGAGGGGTGTGCCGCGATGATCCTCGGAGTTCATGACGAAAATGTGCAAGCTCTTGAGTTTTATGACTCTTTGGGCGGCGAGAGAATAAAAGGACTGGGGTTTTACAAGTGGGTGTTGGACACAGGAGCATGACGCAAATGGCGGTTGAGTAAATTTTATTGCGTAATGTCTAAAAAAATGTCATTGTGCGCTTACGTTTGACGTGAGACTTTGACGACCAAGACTAAATTCTTTGACTAGCTTCTACCGCTTTTCCTTTAAGAACAGTTCGATTGGTAAAATTATCTCAATCGGACGACCGGATTTATCTGCATGAAGTGTGTGGAAATCCATAACTTAAACTAAAGGAACTGAGCGATGTCTCAACAAACTGGAACCGTAAAATGGTTTAACTCTGAAAAAGGCTATGGCTTTATCGAGCCTTCAACAGGCGGCAAGGACATTTTCGTCCACATCACGGCTGTGAATGCATCTGGTATGCAAGGTCTTAACGAAGGTCAAAAGATTTCTTTTGACGTGACCAAAGATGAGCGTTCCGGCAAAGAAGCTGCTAGCAATCTGACAGAAGCAGCATAAGCTGATTTCAATACCCGATTTTAGCGGTAGTATTGATTATAGAAATCAATTAACGTATGAAGCATTCGGCTTGCGTAGCCGAGTGCTTTTTTGCTTTAAAGCATAAATTAATGAAGAACAGAAAATAGAGTATGACAGGATTTGACCAATTCGGGCTACACCCCGACCTATTAAAAGCATTACAGAATATGGGCTATGATGCGCCCACACCGGTACAAAAAGAAACGATCCCTTTAGCGCTTGAGGGTAAAGATATCCTCGGCTCGGCGCAAACGGGTACAGGAAAGACAGGCGCATTTTCCATTCCTTTGGTTGAGAAGATGTTGCGCTATCCCAGAGGTTCTGCACTTGTTTTGACACCCACCAGAGAGCTCGGGAAGCAAGTTCTTGATATCATCACACAGCTTTTGAAGAATAAACCTTCTATCAAGACGGCTTTTTTGATCGGCGGGGAATCCATGCCGAAACAGATTCAACAACTGCGTATGCGCCCGCGTGTGATCGTCGGAACACCGGGGCGGATCGAGGATTTGTTGGTGCGTGGAGATATGATGCTGCACGATACAGGGTTTTTGGTTCTGGATGAGACAGACAGAATGCTTGATCTCGGTTTTGCCGACCAGCTTAAAACGATCATGAAGTATCTGCCGGATCGTAGACAGACATTGCTGTTTTCTGCGACTTTGCCGAAAAACATTACGAAACTCTCTCAGCAATATCTGACCTTTCCCGAGCGTGTCGCGATTGGTTCAACAGAAAATACGGCCGATAATCTGACGCAAAAAGTGGTTTATCTGCCGGCTGCGAAAAAGGCGACGGAGCTTACTGCCCAGCTCAAAGAGCGTGAAGGCACAGTGATTGTTTTTGTAAATACGAAGAAGGGCTGTGACCAGCTGGCGCAAAAGCTGAAAGGAAAAGGCTTTGCGGCTGAGGCTATTCACGGCGATTTGCGCCAAAGTGAGCGCCATCAGGTTTTGGAATCTTTCCGCGATAACAAATACCGTGTGCTGGTGGCAACAGATGTTGCTGCGCGCGGCCTTGATATTCCGCATATCGCCCATGTTATCAATTACGACTTGCCGCAAGCGCCTGAGGATTATATCCACCGCATCGGACGTACGGCGCGTGCGGGTGCCGAGGGGCAGGCTTTGTGCCTCATCAGCGCAAATGACGAGGAAAAATGGGAGGCGATCCGCAAGCTCTTGGACGAAAACGTCAAAATGGAGATTGTCGGCCAGCCTGTCGGTGGCAAGGAGAATTCACAGTCCAACGGTGATAAGACGACCTCAAAACCAAAATCACGCAGGCCTAGAAAGAAAGCGCCAAAAGAGTCTTAGGCGTATCGTCCGATCCTATTCACTAACAATAATAAGAAGAAGAGATATTAAGGGAGAGATCAAAAAATGGAATTAGCGGTTATATTAAAATTATCCTTGGCAGTTTTGATATTAATGTTAAAGCCGGGGCCGGTCATGATTACGTGCATGACTCTTTCTATGGAAGGACGTTGGCGTTCTGTTCTGGCGTTTTGGAGCGGTTACCTGGTAACGCGTACGATCACCTATTATTTGTTGTTGTCTTCTTTGGCGATTATTCCGCAAGGCTTTGGTATGGTCTTTATTTTCGTCAAGGCACTGGCTGCGATGCTCTTTATCACGTTGGGGCTGAAGGGGCTTCAGGCAAATATGAGTGATATGCAGGCGGCGTCAGATCATTTGAAAGACGAGGTCAGCGGAAAGAATTACTTCCAGAAATTCACGCTTGGCGGATTCTTGCATATATCTAACCCTTATGATTACGTCTTTATTCTGGCGGTGATACCTGCATTGGTAGGCACGACAGAGTTCAGTTTAATGGATATTACGATTATCAACGCAGTTGTGATCTTTTTTGATACATTGATTAATGCGGCATATATTCTTCCTATCCTTTATATGCGTAAGTTTTTTGACAAGCGCATTTTAAAATATTTGCGGATCGCCTCTTCGGGTATTTTGATCCTGATCGGTATTTATATTTTTGCGACTATGTTCATGCGTGACGGGCTGGTCGCGAGCAACCTGATATCCGGCTGAGATGAGAAAACAAAGTTTTGCACTGCTTCTTCTTTTTCTCTTTACGCTGACGGCGTGTGCAAACCTTGATCTTCCAGACCCGCAATCACGTTTGATGGTTGCAAATAAGATTGCCTCTGAGGCTGGGTTCGCTTATAACCTTTATGAGGGTGAAACAGTCGGCCGCGCTCTTCCTCTTGCCTATTGGCATAAGGGCGCAGTTAAATCCGATGAGGCTGTTATTTACATCGCAGGTGACGGTTATGCATGGGCGAACCGTTCCCGACCGTCCGATAATCCGACCCCTCTTTCGCATTTAACCCTGAAACTGGCGGCACTTGATCCGTCGCCACAGATATTTGTTCTGGCTCGTCCGGGGCAATATATCGGCTCATTAGATAAAGGGATGCGGCATGATTTATGGACGGGGCGACGTTTTGCCCCTGAAATCATCAAGGTCTATCAAGCAATGCTGGATGATATGACGCAGCAATACGAGGTTTCACAGTTTCACTTGATCGGTTATTCTGGAGGCGCGGCTGTTGCTGCTCTTATAGCTGCTGATCGTGACGATATCCTAAGCTTTCGTTCTGTTGCGGGGAATTTAGACAATGACGAATTTGTCTCCTATCATGGGGTTTCGGAAATGTCGCAAAGTCTGAACCCTCTCTTGGCGGCTAAAGATTTGTCACATATTCCCCAAATTCATTTCATCGGTGCGCAAGATAAGACCGTCCCTTTTTCAGTGACGCAGAGCTGGAAAAAACAGAGTAAAGATAAGGCTTGTGTCCGACTATATACTTTGGACGAGGCAGGGCATATTGATGGTTGGGAAGAGGCGTGGCCAGATATGGTCGTTAAAAAAGCATCATGCAACCTTGACTCTCTTTCCGCTCGACCTATTGATTAAGTAAGATTTAAACCTTAGGAGGATCAATGCCGTTACTATCTTTTATCATGACTTTAACCTTGGCAGTTTTCACATTGCCACAAGCAGCAAATGCGCAAACCACTACGCCGGTATCTGAAATGCCAGCAGGTACATATGTGCTCGATAAAACCCATGCAAGTCTAGTCTGGAAAGTATCTCATATTGGCTTATCTAACTACACCGCACGCTTTACTGATTTTGATGCAACTATTGAATTTGACCCTCAAAACCCGACGCAAAGCACGGTTCGTGCAGAGATCAATCCAATGTCTATTGAGACGGATTACCCTAATAAGGAAAAGAAAGACTTTAACAAGGAATTGGCCACGTCTTCGGATTGGTTTAACGCAGGTGAGTATCCAACCATTACCTTCACTTCTACTGAGATTGAAAAGACAGGCGAGGCAACCGGAACTATGACCGGTACGCTTGACTTTTTAGGTGTAAGTAAGCCTGTGACATTGGATGTGACATTCAATGACGCAATGGCAGTTCAGCCATTTTCGCAAAAGCCTGCGCTGGGCTTTTCTGCACATGGAACTTTGACACGCTCTGACTGGGGGATGACAACATATGTTCCCAATATTGGTGATGAGGTAGAGATCTTGATAGAAGCCGAATTCGCCTATGATGACGCAGAAGGACAGGCTGAGTAAACATGAACGCAGCTGTTTCGCCAATACGCTATAATAGTGTCGCAATTGCATTACACTGGGTAATGGCTTTGGCGATTTTTATAATGTTGGCCAGCGGTGTGGCTATGGAGTATGCGCCGCTGGACCAAAATCTTAAGTTCAATATGTATCAATGGCATAAGGGTGGCGGTGTTTTACTGTTACTCGCTGTTGTCTTTCGGATTATCTGGCGCTTCGCGACTGCCAGGCCTGATATTCCAGAGACGTTCAACCCGATAGAGCGAAAAGCCGCACATCTTGGCCACTGGGCCTTATATGCGTTTATGCTGATTATGCCTTTATCCGGCTGGATGATTGTCTCTACTAGTGTTTATGGTTTGCCTACGATTGTTTTCGGCTGGTTTGAATGGCCGCATATTCCAAATGTTCAGGGTAATGAGATGCTTCACGAAGGGGCAGAGCTGATTCATCTGGTGATTGCTATTTTATTGGCTTTAGCGCTTGTAGCTCATATCGGTGCAGTGGTTAAGCACGCGGTTAAGGATGGGCATAATCTTCTGCCGCGTATGTGGTGGAGCAAATAAAAGGATGTATCATGATTAAAACGGTCCTCTATAATGCCTTTGCCATATCGGCTCTTTTGCTTGGTCTTGTGTCCAATCCCGTTCAGGCGCAAACACACAGGATTGACTATGAGCAGAGTAAACTCTCTTTTAGCGGCACGCACGCAGGCAATGCGTTTACAGGTGAATTTGGAGAGTGGTCTGCTAAGATTGAGTTCTTCGCGGAAAGACCCGAAAATAGTGCTTTCGAGGCGACATTCGAGACAAAGTCAGCTAAGACAGGCAAGCCGTTATATGACGGCACTATGCCGCAAAAAGACTGGTTCAACAGCAAAGAGTTTCCTGAGGCTCATTTTGAGACGACCAAGATTACATCGGATGATGTCGCAGGTCATTATCAGGCAGAAGGTTTGTTGACGATCAGAGATATAACGCAGCCTGTGAGTTTTGATTTTATTGTGTCGGATCCAAACACGGCTCCTGTTCGTGCTGAGGCGAGCTTGAAGCTTGATCGCCTCGCATTCGGGATCGGGGCGCAATCGGACGGTAATGCAGATTGGGTTAGCCGCGACATCGATATCGTTATCACCATTATGGCTGAACCTATCGGCGGTAATTAAAGCTCTGGCGAGAGAGTTTATAAGGTCGGCATTTCCTAGCTAGGGCCCGTCATCTTAATATCCGCTTGCGGGCGTTTGAGAATTCGCTCCCAAAATGACGCCATGGATTTTTCGCTCTCTTGTTTGATTGGCGAGTTGTCTTGTATCTCGGAGCAAAGTTCAGCCAATCCGTTCTTATCGAGTGTGCGCTGTTCGTTGTTCACGTAAAATAGGGCATCGGCATCAATAATATTTGGCTCTTCTTTTGATCTGTATATGAATTCAAAATCCATAGATAGAAGCGGTGCATACAAGCGATAAGTATTGTTATTAAAGCTGCGCTGAGCTGTGCCAAGCCCCATCTCTGTGATGATGCCCGGGATGACATAGTGTGCCATGATAAAGGCCGTCGGCGCACGTTGGTCGTTGATGACTTCGGAAATGATTTGGCTCTGGATGGCTCTTTGGATTGCGCGTGACCATATGTATTCATCATCCGTATCAGTAGTGCAGAATAGACCACCACCGAGTTTTAGGTCTGTTTCCAAGCCTTCGCTTATGATTTGTATGAGGTGAAGGCCGATGCTTTTGATGGCTGCATTTGGAGAGAAGATGGTGCCGTCAAGTGGGTAGTCATTATAGGTCAGAGCGGGGCCGATTACCTGAATTTGAGGTGGTGTGGGTTCGCCAAAAGGCAGGCCGAAGACTCTTTGCTCTACTGTATAGGCGCCATCAATGTTGACCGCCATAGTCGGGTGCTGGTCTGGATAAGCGTGTATGAAGCTTTCCGGCGGGAAAATCCTGAGGACGTTTCGATTGTGGTGTTGTTTGATGCTGGCTATTAAGTCTAAAAACATAAACCCTCTTTTTGTTTTTCATAAAGCCAAAAGAGGTGTTGCTTTGTCAATTTATTTTTGTTTCTGACTTTCGATTAAGGTCTGCATATCACGGCGTAATGACTGAATCTCGTGCTTAAGCTCTTCGACGCTTTGATCTGCAACATTGCGTAGGTTGCTTTTCGAAGCTTCGGACTCTCTGTCATGTATAACCTGCATTGCATCGACTATGATTCCTATAAACAGATTAAGCACAGCAAAGCTCATGACAAAGATAAACGGTACAAAGAAAAGCCATGCATAGGGATATTCTTCCATGACGGGACGAACTATGCCCATAGACCAGCTTTCAAGAGTCATGATCTGGAATAAAGAATACATGGACCCTCCGATCGATCCAAACCATTCTTGAATATCGGGGTTGTCAGAGTTCCCAAATAACTTGGTCGCGATCACAGAGGAAACATAAAACAATAAAAATAGAATTCCGATAATGGATGTCATGCCCGGTATGGAATGTCCGATAGCGTTAATTACTTTCCGCATCGAAGGGACAACAGACATAAGGCGCAATATTCTTAATATTCTGAAGGCACGCATAATAGCCAAAGCACCGCTTGCCGGCATTAACGCGATTGCCACAATGACCGTATCGAATATGTTCCAGCCAGAGTGGAAGAAGCGCCAGCCATAAGCATAGAGCTTTAAAAGTAGCTCGCATACGTAAATGGAGAGAATGAATTTATCAGCGGAAAGCAATAAAAGGCCGTAATTTTCCATCACCCAATCATTGGTTTCGAGCCCCAATGTAACGGCATTGATTAAGATCAGGGTTATAATAAAATTAACAAAGGCAGGGGAGTCTACGAATTGTTTGATGTAACGTCGATTACAATGGGCTCTTAGTCGTATTGGGATCAGATTTTTTACTGTGGTGATATGCATGACAAATATGTACCTTGAGATAGATACGAAAATCAAGAAATAAGCGCTTATGACTTACTTGTCTTTTGTTTAAGCGTCATGGCATCTATAAAATGATGATGGAGGAATTTATGCCACAAGATTTACACTTAAAATGGGACGATATTCATGAAGATTGTGATAAATTAGCGGCAAAGATCAGAGGTACATATGATCTAAAAGACGTTAAAGGCATCGTGGCAATTGCAAGAGGGGGGATGATCCCTGCAGGATTGCTCTCAAATGCATTGGAGATAAGAAGAGTATCTTCTGTATCCTTGATTGGCTATCAGGGTAAAGAACAGCAGAAAGAATTGAAATTAGCGCAAGAGTTTAATCTTGAGCAAGACGGGAAGGGGTGGCTGTTTGTTGATGATTTATCGGATACAGGCCGGTCACTTAAATTCTTACAAGAAAAGTTTCCCAAGGCTAAGTTTGTAACGCTTTATGCTAAGCCTGAGGGTGAGTCTGCCGTTGATTTGTTTGTGAGCCGTATGGATCAGGATACCTGGTTGCATTTCCCTTGGGAACAAGATGCCAAGGGGCAAAGTTTCGAAGCGGGCTAAGGACATTTTGAATTGCGGTTGAATGTCGTAATAAATGTTTGACAAGACCCCTGTTTTTCCCGTATACCCTGTATCTTCAAAGACGGCTGGCGAACGGCATTGCCTTGCTGTCTGGAGTTAAAACCTTAAATATAGGAGACGAAAATGCCGAAAATGAAGACCAAGTCCAGCGCAAAAAAGCGCTTTAAAGTGACTGGTAAGGGTAAAGTGGTTGCAAAATCCGCCTTTACACGTCACATGATGATGAATAAATCCCGTAAAATGAAGCGTAAAGCGAAAGGCACACATTTGTTGGCTGTTGCTGATGCACGCGTCGTTTTGAAAAATTATTTGCCTTATTCTCGCAGACTTGCAAGCAAAGGTACAAACCAACAACAGCAGGCGGAGGGCTAAACCATGGCACGAGTTAAAGGTGGACCTCGCGCTCATGCGCGTCACAGAAAAATTATCAAGATGGCGAAGGGCTATCGCGGACGTTCGAAGAACTGTTTCCGTATTGCACTTCAGCGTGTTGAGAAGGCACTTCAGTATGCTTACCGCGACCGTAAGAACAGAAAGCGCGACTTCCGTCGTCTCTGGATTCAGCGTATCAATGCTGCGGCTCGCGTTCACGGCCTGACATACTCCCGTTTCATGAACGGTGTAAAATTGGCTGGAATTGAAGTTGATCGTAAAGTGTTGGCTGAAATGGCTGTGCGTGATGAAGCTGCTTTTAAAGCGATCTTCGATGCAGCTGAGAAAGCACTAAACGCGTCTTCAAAAAAAGCGGATGAGCTGAGAAAAGCAGCTTAAGGCTTTTAGATTTAAGAATTTACTAAAAAGACCGCTGCGGCGGTCTTTTTTTCTTGCCTCATGACTTTGCCATAATTATAAGTTGTGGGCATGGTTAATGTGGCAAAAGAGCAGGTAATGCAATCAACCGAAAGCGATTTTCGCAGCGCGTGCTTGGGCATTGCACGTTGGGATATGAGGGGATATTTACAGTCTCTGGGCACTCATATTTGGCATTACTTCCGCCGCGAATATAACAGTTTTGATGCTTTGGCCAGAAATCTTTGGGTTGCATGCTATATCATCACTGAGCTTGCCAAAGAGAAAGGCGTTTTAACCTCAGATGAGCTGGAAGATAGCTTTTGGGCTGTTATGAATAGCAGGCGGCAAACGCCTCTATCTCTCACAGCGCAGTTAAACACTGTTATTCCGGCTTATCTTGCTTGGAAAGACGGGCAGGAAAATCTGTCTGAAGAAATAGTTTATCTGATTGAGGACAATCTTTCTTTGTTATTGGCATATGCCTGGGCTTATGAATTTGCAGCATTTGATGAAGAAGCAGCGACAAAAAGCATGGTTTTTGTGTCCCGTGAAGAGCGTGAAACGCTTAAATCAAATATAATTGCTTTCACCGCTCCAAAGCAGCAAAAGCGAGATATCGAGGTATCTGAGGGGGTAATGGATGCCCGTACACTGGCCGCGCGCATGACATATATTTTCAAGGGAAGAGAAGCATTCTTTGATAACAAGACGTCAAGGCATTTGCCGTATAGCGAAAAATTATATCACCTTCGAATATCACTTTTAAATGAGGCGATAGAGATAATGGGCCGCGTTTTAATTGATGAAGGGATTGAACCGTCTGGTCTTGACGATGAGGGATCCGGCTTAGTTCCGGAGGGCTATGACGAGATGTGTCTGTTTGGGGATTTGCAGGAATTCTTGCGTTTTCGCGGTGGCAAACTTTCTCGCTATGATGAAGCGCTCCTGAATGAATTTACGATCATGGGTCTGTTTCAGGCAAAATATAATGCTCAATCAGCGCTGTATAATAAATTAAAGGCCGGGCTTGATGTCTCGCACAGAGTTGATAAGCCCTTTGATACGGCGGTTACGTTCCGTTCACGTGCATATACCCACTCATATGCCAATGAAAGTGATCTTATTCCTTCCGGAATGCGTAAGGAGACAGACAGTTTCGAGGCGTCGCTTTTTGAGCAGATTGACGGAGAGATCGCATTGCTCTCGCAGCGGCAGGGTCGTACTAAGTTCGAGAAGAGAATATCTAAGCTTGAGGCGCGTAAAGAGAGGCTGAACACTATTTTAACGGCTATTCCCGATACGATGGTAAAAGTTGTCGTGCCCTATACCAAAAGGAGTCCAGAGGATAAGAGGGCGCTTAGGCAGAACTTTGCCAAATCGGTCAGGCCCTCATTTCTAAGGCATCTCGTCACCTCGCATTTGTTTGCCTTTCTAGGGAAGGGTGTATCTTTAGGTCAAGTCTGGCGTATGTATCAATATGGACAGGCGCCTGAAATAGCGGGGCGGAAAATGAGCATTGAGCATATTTATGATTTATCGGGTGGCGGCTATAATCACTATGATAATTTGTGTTTGATGTCCGAGGATATCAATGGCTTAAAGAATAACCTTATCGAGTGGCAGACAAAGGATATGCGCGTTGGGCAGACAAAAGATGTTTTATCCTTTGTGCCTAAGGGCTATGAAAAGAGGTGGCGTGTTGGTGCGCTTCCTAAAATTTTCGAGATGCCGATTAAGGGTTTGATGCTTAAGGGATATTAAGCTAGACAATTGCAATAAGTTATGTATAATAATAGCGAGAATTTAAGGAGTGTATAATGGGTGTTGTGAATCAGGGTTATGTTGAAAGCTTTCTAAGCAAGTCGGTGCAATGGAGCGATGAGGCTCAGACACTTTTGGCTTACTTTGGTCAAAAGAAAGGCATCGATCCGGATGAAGTAGCAAAAGATAGCGCCGGATTTGCCAAGCTTATTCCTGAGATTATGTCTTGGCATTATGAGGAGGACGCTGAAACGGGCAAAATTGTTACGCAATATTGCCCGGAGGAAATAGCCTCGATTCAAGCATTTGAAATGAAGCTCTGGGGTGAGGTTTCCGATCTCGCAACGGGCGGGCTTGAAGAGCCGCTTTTCATTATGAGTGCGGGGTCTCCCGGAGCCGGCAAGACCACACTTTTGGAAGAAGAGATCAAGAAGAGGTTCCGAAGCGTTCCGAGCTATTACGGCGGCATTATCTATATAGACCCTGATGAGCCAGTTCTTATGCAGATGCCGCAATATAAGCGTTCTTTGCAGCGTGCATTGAAGGCGGTTGAACGTGGTGCAAGCCCTGAGCTGAACGAAATGCTGGAAAAATATGGCGTCTCGGATGATTTATTTGCCAAATTTGTTGCTTATACAAAGTGGCGCTGGGCATCCAATTATATCTCTAATAGCTTTATGAATCGTGCTGCTGAGGGTCGTTATAATATTGCTCATGGAACAACGGCGACGTCTCTTGGGGCGCGGTCTTTGCTCGATAATGTTGCGGATCAAGGCTACAAAGTCGAGGTGTTGATGGTCGATGCTGATATGGAGCTTAAACAGGCGAGCAATCAGATTCGAATGGATTTGCCGAATGGTAAGTATGTGCCTGATTATGATGTGGTTAATAAGGCCGCTGCTTTGAAGGACAATATCCCTTATCTGTTTAATCTGGCTGCACGTACTGGCGGTAAGATTGATCTTTTCTGGCGTGACGGTAATATGCGTCCGAGCTGTGTCGGTAGCTGGTGGACAAAGCCGGGTAAGCATGGTCCGTTGATTAATGTGAATACCGCTTCACAGGCCTTTCTAGGCCGATATGGATATGATGTCACTCGGGCAAATGCTGAGTTTCAGAGGTGTCACAGGGATGTGGCTTCTTCTCCTTCGCCTAATCCGCCACAGCTTTAAGTTTTTAGCCGATAAGCCTGAATTCCTGCTTGAAAGCGCATGGCTATGCGCTTACTCTTGCCCTTATGGATATAGCAAAATTAAAACAAGAGTTGCGCGCCGATATTGAGGCCGCCAATGATCTGGACAGCCTCGAGGCGGCCCGGGTCTCTATTTTGGGAAAAAAGGGGCGCTTGACCGCCCAGATGAAAACGCTGGGACAGATGAGCCCCGAAGAGCGTAAGGAAAAAGGGCAGGCGCTAAATGTCTTGAAAGACGAAATCGCGGCATTGATTGCACGTCAGGAAAGCCAGCTTGCCGAGCAGGCGATGGCTGAGCGTTTGGCTGCCGAGACGATGGATGTGACTTTGCCTGTGCGCGCCGAGCGCAAGGGCACGATCCACCCGATCAGCCAGACAATTGAAGAGATCATTTCGATCTTTGCCGATATGGGCTTTGAAATGGCTGAGGGGCCGGATATCGAGACGGATGAACATAACTTTACAGCGTTGAATTTCCCCGAGCACCACCCTGCACGTGAAATGCAGGATACGTTCTTCATGCCTATGGATGAAAATGGTGAGAAATATGTACTGCGCACGCATACATCGCCTGTGCAGATACGCGCCATGCGTGAGCGAAAACCGCCTTTACGCTTGATTATCCCGGGTCGCACCTATCGCTCGGATTACGACATGACACATACGCCGATGTTTCATCAGGTCGAGGGGCTGGTCATTGATAAGGCAACGCATATGGGGCATCTCAAAGGCACACTTAAAGCATTCCTCGAGCGTTACTTCGAGGTTGAGGATTTGCCGATGCGATTCCGCCCGTCTTACTTCCCGTTTACAGAGCCTTCGGCAGAGGTCGATATCGGTTGTTCCCGTGGTGGAGGAGAGCTTAAAATAGGTGCTGGCGATGATTGGCTGGAAATCCTGGGTTGCGGTATGGTGCATCCGAATGTCTTGCGCAATTGCGGACTTGATCCGGAAGAATATCAAGGATTTGCCTTTGGTATGGGGATCGAGCGTATTGCGATGTTGAAATACGGTATTCCTGATCTGCGCAGCTTTTTTGATAATGACACGCGCTGGCTGTCTTATTACGGATTTGATCCGCTCGACCCGCCAAATGTGGCCACGGGTGAGCCGAAAGCGGCGATCAAGAACAAGAAGAACAAAGGCGGTGCAGCATGAAATTCACATTGAGCTGGCTCAAAGACTATTTAGAAACAAATGCTACGCTTGACGAGATTTGTATCGGCTTGACGGCAATTGGCCTTGAGGTCGAGGGGGTTGAGGACAAGGCTGAGCAATTTGCGAATTTTAAAACGGCAAAAGTCGTCTCGGCTGAAAAACATCCCGATGCGGATAAACTCAAGCTCTGCAAGGTCGAGACGGCCGATCACGGCATCATGCAGATCGTTTGTGGCGCGCCTAACGCAAGGGCAGGTATGACAGCTGTTTTCGCACCTTCTGGCTCTTATATCCCCGGTCTGGATGTGACTTTGAAAAAGGCCAAAATTCGCGGTGTTGAATCAAACGGAATGTTGGTTTCTGAGAAAGAAATGCTGATTTCTGATGAACATAAAGGCATTATCGACCTTCCAGAAGATACGCCTATCGGCGTGCCTTTGGCCGAACTTTTCGGTATGGACGATCCTGTGATTGAAATTGGTTTGACGCCAAACCGCCCTGATTGCGCAGGTATTATCGGTATCGCCCGTGATCTGGCCGCAGCGGGTTTGGGCAAGCTCAAAGAGCCAGAGATCCCGCAGATCAAAGAGAGCTTTGATAACCCTGTCGGTGTTGTGCTTGATTTTCCTGATGTCGAAGATAATCAACCTTGTCCGCTTTTCCTGTCGCGTACGATCCGCGGTGTGAAAAACGGCCCTTCGCCGCAATGGCTGCAACAACGCCTCAAGGCAATTGGATTGCGTCCGATCTCAGCCCTTGTTGATATCACTAACTATATGAGCTTTGCGATGTGCCGTCCGCTGCACGTCTTTGATACGGATAAGCTTCAGGGTAATTTGCGCGTGCATCTCTCAAAGGGCGGCGAAACCTTGAATGGTTTGAATGATAAATCCTACAGCCTTGAAGATGGGATGACTGTTATATCTGATGATAGCGGTGTTATAGGGATTGGGGGCATTCTTGGTGGCGCGGAGACGGGCTGTACCGAAGAAACCACAAATGTCACAATTGAATGTGCTTATTTTGACCCGATCCGAACGGCTATGACTGGACGTAAGCTTCAGGTGATTTCTGATGCGCGTTACCGTTTTGAGCGCGGGATTGACCCTGCCTTCACTGTTCCGGCGATAGATATTGCTTCTCAGATGGTTATGGATCTATGTGGTGGCGAGGCCGGCACGGTGGTTCAGGCGGGTGAAGCGCCGGATCAGCGCAAGAGCATTTCTTTTGATCCTGCTCGTGTTGCCAAACTGACAGGCGTGGAAGTGGACGCTGAGCGCCAGAAAGAGATTTTGGGGGCACTCGGGTTTGAGGTTGAGATGGGTCAAAACGGTGTGTTTGAGGTTCAAAGCCCAAGCTGGCGCCCCGATATAGAAGGCGCTGCCGATCTGGTCGAGGAAGTAATCCGTATCGAAGGTCTTAACAAGGTTGAGGCTGTGACCTTGCCAAAGCTAAGCGCTGTAAGCGCTGTAAGCGTTTCTGCCGAGACGCGCAAAACATGGCTTTCACGTAAAAGCCGTCATGCATTGGCAGCGCGCGGTCTTCTTGAGTCGGTCAGCTGGGCGTTTATGGATGAAAGCCTTGCGAGAATATTCGGTGCAAATGATAATACCAGTGATGGGCAGGCGTCTCCACTCAGGGTCGTGAATCCGATCAGCGAAGATTTGGCGCATATGCGCCCATCAATTTTGCCTAATCTGGCACAGGCTGCGCAGCGTAATGCCGATCGTGGCCTTGCCAATGCATCGTTTTTTGAGGTCGGCCCTGTGTTTTTCGGCCTCGAGGAGGATAAACAGCCATTGACGGCATCCGGCATTCGCACTGGCTTTGCCCAAGAGAAAGCTTGGCAGGCGGATCAAAATCCGCGCAAAGTTGATCTGTATGACGCAAAGGCCGATGCTTTGGCCGTGCTTGAAGCCTGCGGCTTTAAGGCAGGTGCAGCGCAGGTCGTGGCAGGCGATGCACCGAATTATTATCATCCCGGCCGTTCCGCTGCTTTGCGTTTGGGGAAGGTGGTTCTGGGCTATTTCGGAGAGTTGCACCCGCTTGCGCTTAAGGCACTGGATGCAAACGGTCCTGTTGTCGGGTTTGAAATATATCTTGAGGCTATTCCTGCGGCACGCAAGGGATCGGCGCATAAAGGCAATTTGGCGCTAAACTCGCTTATGCCGCTTAGCCGTGATTTTGCCTTTGTGGTCGATCAGTCGGTTGAAGCGCAAAGCCTTATGGCGGCTGCGGCTGCTGCCGATAAAGGTCTGATTACAAATGTGGATCTATTCGACGTCTATCAAGGTAAAGGTGTTGAAGACGGACATAAATCTTTGGCGATCTCTGTGACGTTGCAACCTTCGGATAAGACATTGACTGAGGAAGAGATTGAGGCGATCTCTGGCAAAATCATCGCCAATGTTGAAAAGCAAACAGGCGGAAAACTGAGAGGCTAATCATGTCAAAACGTATCTTTAAGCGGCCTGAGAACGGCTACCGTAAAATAGTTGGCAAGGCCTGGCTCTGGTCTCTCTTGGCTGGGCCGTTTTACTACCTTTATCACAATGTCTGGAACCATGCACTGATCTTGGTCGCGCTTTCAGGGCCGACCTTCTTTATTGCATGGATCGTCTATGCTTGTTTGTCAAAGAAGATCATAAGCAATTCTTACCTGTCCCGCGGCTGGGAAGAAGAGAACGTATCTGATCGCATCGAGCATTACTGATCGATTGTTATTGCTTTGATTTTGGAGCGTTATAGTTCGGCCAGATTTTCTTGATAAGCTGGCCTGTCCAGGGCGCTTTGCCTGCATGATAGTTAAAGAAGAACCAACCAAAACAACGGATGCCTAAAAAGGCAGGCAGGGCTATTGGGTCTTTATTTTCGCGCATATGGTTATAGAGTTTGCGGTCTGCGGCCAGTCTGTCCGTGCGCCCGCCACCGCCGCGAATGCCGTATAAATTGTCATGTAGGCGGCACGCTTTGTTGCGATTATATTTCTCACCTGCCAAGAAAAGACAGTAATTGCGCTCTTTTTCACTCTGATTAGTCATCATGCTCTTGTTCTAGCACGCCCTTTTGGTTAAAAAAAGACATGAATAAACCGTATCGCAGAGCTGTCTTTCATTTTTCAGGTTTTGACCCGCGCGGGGTCAGTATGTACCGACAGACAATGGCCGAGGCCGTATCCGCGACAAATAAGCGTGACGGCAAATCGATTAAGATCAGTAAGAGGCGCGCTATCAAAGATGAAAAAGGAGTCGTCGCGCATCACTGGAGTGTTGAGGATGAGGCGTGCTGTACGGATTTTTACTTTCTGGCATGGGATGATGTGATCCGCAAACAGTGGTTCCGCAAGACTGCGCCGATGATTGTGGAGGGGTTTAAGGGCTATTTCAAATTTATTACAGGTGCGGATACAAGCTATTTCAAACTGGTGCGCAGCTGGTCAATTGCAACGCTTTTCTTTCCGCTGATTATTATGCTGGCCTTCACGTTGCTTGGCTTTGCGTTGGGCAGCCTGATCGTTGGCGGGTTGAGCGGCAATGCCCTGATGGGTGCAATTGCAGGGGTTGTCGCTATTGCCGTTATTTTGCCTATGGCGATGCGCCGTTTCAAAGGCGTGTGGTTGCTTCAGTTCTTTATCTTTAATATGCAGGCCTTGAGCAATGCCGAGCTTCGCGGCGATGTCGAGGAAAAGCTCGTGCGCTTTGCGGTTTTTGCCCGTACTGAAATTGAGCATCGTGATGCATGGCAAGAGGTTCTTGTGGCCGGACACAGCAATGGCTGTATGCTCGCGAGTCTTTTGATGCAGCGTTTATGGGATAGTCTTGATGAAGCGCAAAAGAGCAAGCTTGCGCTCCTGACATTTGCGCAATCGATCGGCCTTTGCGGTTTTATGCGTAAGGCAAGTGCAGTCAGGAAGTCTTTATCTGCACTTAATGATGAAGGGCTTTATTGGCTCGATGTTACAGCGCCGACCGATGGTGCATCTTGTTGTCGCACATCGCCTCTTGCACCGTTTATCAAAGACGAAGCGCTCGTTTATCACTACAAGACAGTGAACCCCCGTTTCTTTAAATTCATTGACGCACAGCGCTATAAAGGCTTGAAACATAATAAATTCGAGCTTCATTTTTATTACCTGAAAGCGCTGGATATGCCGAGTGAATACGAGTTTTTATCTTTGCTCTTGCGGGCGCAATCTATAAAGGAGCTGGTCTCATGAGCAATCAAGGCAAGAAAAAGGTATTGTTTACGCCGCCCTTTCCCAAGCCGTATAAGTTTAAGCTCGGCGCGATTGCGCGTTTGATGGTTGGAGCAGGAAGCTGGATTCATACTTTGTACGAGAAGAGCTATACAATGATGCTGGGTGAGATAAAGCTACCCGGGATCGGCTATTTCATCGCTAATGACCCTGATCTTATCGACCGGATTTTAAGGAAGGCACCAGAGGATTTTCCCAAGCACCGTTTTCTTGAGGATATGCTCAGACCGCTGATCGGGCAAAGTATGTTTGCTACAAATGGCGCTGTATGGGAGGCGCAACGTAAAATGGTCGCACCCTCTTATGCGCATACGCAGTCATCACGAAGCTTTGGTATGATGCAGGACGCGACTTTGGAGCTTTGCGAAGCAATCGGGGGGCGGGCAAAAACGGGTCAGGAACGGGTGTCAATTGACCCGTTTATGACTCATATCACGGCTGATATCATTTGTCGTACTATGCTTTCTAAGCCAATGACGCTCGAGCAGTCTTTGGATTTGTTTGAAGCAGCGGCAAAATATCAGAGCCAGTCACAATGCTATTTGATCTTGCGCTTTCATTCCGTTCCCGGTGCAGGGTTTTGGTATAATCGAGCCAAAAAAACGGCAAAACGCATTCATACGATCTTCAAGCCGGATGTAGAAAAACGCTATAATGAATTGAAAAAAAACGGCTTTAGGTTGATAGATGATCCAAAGGACATTCTGGATAGTCTTTTAAATGCGCGACACCCCGATACGGGTGAGCCGTTTGAGGTGCAAGATCTTTTGGATCAAATTGCGCTCATTTTCCTTGCCGGTCATGAAACATCGGCCAGTGCCTTAAGCTGGACTTTGTACTTAATCGCGAGTTGCCCGCATCTGCAAACGCGTCTTCATAGTGAAATTGACGCGGTGTTCGGTGACTCTGACTTGATGGGTCTGGCAAGTCTTAAGGATATGCATCACTTAAGGAACACCTTTGCAGAGAGCTTGCGCCTGTATCCGCCGATCAGTTTTTTTATGAGGGAGATTGCCCGCTCTATGCAGATCCGTAACAAAGAGATGCATCCGGGCGACATCATCACAGTCTCGCCATGGTTGATACAGCGCAATGAGAAATATTGGCCATGTCCGCATAGTTTTGACCCTGACCGTTTTGATGACCCAGAGCAAAAAGAGGCGCAAAAATGCGCTTATATGCCATTCGGGAAAGGTCCGCGTATATGTCTTGGTAAGGGCTTTGCCCAGCAAGAGGCAATGATTGTCCTCGCCCATATTTTGAGACGGTTTGAGATATCAATGCCTGAAGGAGAGAAAGCTCCTGAGCCGATTAACCGCCTGACCACTCGCCCGAAAAAGGCAATCAGGCTGCATTTTAAACCGCGTCGATAGCCAGCTTTACCGTTGTTCTTGTGGAACTTTTTGAGGTTTTGTCTCGTTTGCTTGGATGAAGATAACATTAAAGTGGAACAGGACTTATGGACGATCTTCCTATTTATTTGGATTCTCTTTCGCTTGCCGAGGCGTTTCTCAGGCTCGTATTGGCACTGGCATTTGGCTATTTCATTGGTTATGACCGCAATAAAAAGCATAAGCCGATCGATTTCCGTGTTTATATGATTGTGGCTGCTGCGACGACCCTTCTCGCAATCATGTCGCTGGAGCTTTTGCATATATATGAGGCACGCCATGATGATATGAGCCTTGATGTGATGAAGATGGTGCAGGGTGTGCTGACGGGAATCGGGTTTCTTGGTGCGGGCGCTATTATGAAGTCAGAAAATGACAATGAGATTATCGGCACGGCAACAGGCGCCAGCATTTGGGCGGCCGGTGCTATGGGGCTTATGATCGGCTTTGGGCTGTATAGTCTGGCTATTCTCGGCTTCACCAGTTTGCTTGTTATTCTGGTTGTCTTTGGCTATTTCCGCGAAGATTTATTCGGTAATGGAGATAAAAGTGACACAGAGCAAAAATAAGTGTCACTGAGATTTCTTTATATATGATAAAAAACTGGAGGGTGAAGGGATTCGTAAATGAATTTTAATAGATTGATATAGTTCATAAAGTTTAAATTAGAACTATACAAAGTCCCCCATTTATGCCCCCAAGATTTAAAACTTATTCCTTTGTAGAAAGTTTATTGTAGCCAATTAAGCTAAATAAATCAAAACTTGCAAACTCCCACCTAGGTATTTTTACTTTACCTTCCTTAATGGCCTCTGAAAGTCTGTCCAGATCGGTTTTTGATTTTATTCCTAATAAAGGAGTTATATTTTGAAAATACTTTTTGGATTGCGAGCGAGCGAAAATTTCAAAGGGTTTGTGCTTGTTTCTGATATATAGAAGTGAGTATGGCCACCAAGTTTGATAACGTTCATTATTTACGGCTGCTAATATGTCTCTTAAAAATAAGGTAAAGTCTGCTTGCATAATATAAGAAAAGTTTAGGCCGGATGTTTTCGCTCTTTGCTCAAGCAGATCGGCATGAAAAGAAAGTCGTCTATTCTTTCTTCCGTGGCTCTCTAAAGAATCGAGATGAGGGCGTATTTTATCATAAGAAACCATTCCATTTTCTTCACCTGAGTTATCTACGTAATATTCATTTACGAGAAAATAGCGGGCGGCATCAAAATGCTCATATTTAAGTAAGATAGCTTGCAGGTATAAAAATAGCTCGTGTACGATAAACTTAAAGTTTTCGAAATCCCATGACGAGTAACTATTTATGTGCTCTGGACGGAACGTATATGTAAGCAGCTTCTCAAAAAACCTATGTATCGTTTTCCATGCTTCTGGTTCCGGCGTGTATTGAACAATTACAAAAAATGTTTCTAATATTTCGTTCCGAAACGGAAGGAATTGTTTAATATTTTCTATTATTTTTTCGGGCGTTTCTTCTCTGCTTAGGCTAATACGAAAGCGTTCTAAGTTCTCTGAGAATAATTCTAGATAAGTTTGTAAAGTTGTCCATTTATTAGGCCGATCAAATTTAATGGCATCAAGAGCTCTCTTAAATTGTACTGCGGTTTCAAGTTTTGGAGCATCATTATCCTCAATAAAAGAAGGCTTTTTCCCCAAATCAGGTTTGATGTATACGGGCTTATCATATATCCACCTTAACAGTTGCTCATAGTTTTTAGCATAAAGCTCCGGAGTGCTCAAATCTATGTAAATACGAGATTGATAATATACAGGAAGGTAAGGATTACCATTTTCGTCGTGCTCAGAAACAATAGCTACGAATTTTGATTGTTCCTGCTTTTGATATATTTGGGGAGTGATAATTTGAGTTTCAGTGCCCACGCCGCCTTCTCTACCATTAGCTTTTTCTACATATGTGCTATTACTGATAATGGCAACTTTCTGTACCTTTTTATCGGCTACCATGCGTTCCATAAATTTATGAGCGTCGTGCCCTTCTTTCAAGTCCCATTTGTCTAAAATGACGTCAACACCGTCTTGACGTAAGGCTGTTGCGAGCTCTAAAACCCATTCTTCGTGGTCATCTGGTTTCCAGCTATATGATATAAAAAGGCTTGTATTATCTTGTGTGCTCATTGTCTTTTGTGTTCCTTCGATGTTTTAGCATACTCTACAAGATGATTTCTAACAATATATAGGGTTGGTGTTTCACTTAGCCGTCTTATTGCTACCTCGGGCGGGGTAGGGGGTAGGGGGTAAATTTTTTTTTCATCTTATGTGCCTGTAAAAGCTTTCTTTTTTATAAGTAGAGCAAAAATATATGCTAAAAATTCTGCTTATTGGCCTTGTGAAAACAGGTCTTTTATATCTATATCCAGCGCGTTACTGGCTGCGTGCAATGTCTCAAGTGTAGGGTTTAACTCTCCTGCTTCCAGCCTGCTAACGTATGCTTGGTCTACGGACGCGCCTATTCTAGCAGCCAACTCCTCTTGCGAGATTTTGGCTGCTTTACGATGTTTTTGAATATTTGCACCTACGGTTTTTTTTATATCCATCTATAAAGATGGACAATTTTTTGACTTTTAGCGCCATGTATTATAATACATATTTTAAGAATGGGCGTTGATAAGATGAAAATAAAAAATGTGTTTTGGACTAGTAAGAACATAGGCTTCAATGGTTGGTATAGCCTGTACAAAGGTTATAGCAAAAAACAACTAAGCGAGAATTTTGAAAAAATACAGGGCTTGTTGGTAGATCATAGGCAAAGAAGAAGGCGTTTATTTGATATCCACACATTAACTGGACTTCTTGGCCTTGTTGGTATCGGCTTTATTTTTATGAGTTTTCCTCAATTACAAGATTCATTGGCAGAAAATAGTTTTGATATTTATGCCTTTTTTATCGGTGCCTTTTTGATAACTGTTTGTTTCCTTTTTGAGAAAAAATACAAAGACGAAACTCAATATTATGAAGCACAGCTAGAAGCATTAAACCGCCTGTTATTGGAGAAGCATGAGGGCAATTAGCAAAACAGCTAAGGACAAAAAGACAAAATAGCAGCTCTGCTAAAATGTCCTTTTTCCGCTTAAGGTAGAAAAACTTTTCGCTTTCAATGACTTAAATCTGGACAATTACGGCTGTGCTTCTATCCCCGTCGTAAGTAAGTGGGATAGAAGTGCGCCGTAAAGGAAAAGCCTTGATAAGATAACCATGGCCTAATAGCACTTATGCTAAAAGCCCGTATCTGGCTTATAGAGCTTTTGTTTAGGCCATGGTTAAGGCATATATGATTTGTATAAGGGCTATAAGAAGAAGATAGATTTTCCAACTCGGCCTGTTTCTGTTTTCACGCGCGCATGATTTCATGTTAGCAGATTTGCTATATCGTCAATTCATAACGAGCTTTTTGGCTACTAACTGGATCACCGATTTTTTTGGCCTCTCCGTTGTCAATCATTTCTGCAATTCGTTCTTTAAGCCTCTTCTTCATGCTTTCGGGTTTGGTATTTCTTCTCGGTTTAATGCCTTTTGCCATTTCATCCAAGCTTGCTGCTCCATTTTCCTTCATAAATGCCACAATCTCTTTGTGATAAACCCTTCTGGATATGGAATTATTCGCAGCGAGCGCGGCGTGACTCTTTTCGGATTGTAGCAACGGCACATTCCCATGGCCTGTAATACGGTATTGCGCTACTGCATTTTCGCTGGGGCTGTTTCTAGTTTTTACAACGCGGATTTTGCGTGCTGGAGTTTGATTAACAGAACTCATCTGTAATACAGCATCTGCTCGGTTAAAATAAGCCGCAGCGCCGCTATTAAGCGTTTTATCAGCCCTGCTTGATTTAGCTGGATGCATTGTAGCCATGACATGACACTGAAAAACTTCAGCGTAAATATTTAGGGCACTCATAACCGCTTCTCCCTCAGCATTATTATTTTGATCCTTGACGAAGAAACATGAAAATAATGTGTCGAACGCAAGCAATCTAGGCGGATAGCCATAAGCGGTGTATAAGTCTATCTGCTCTTGCAGCGCTTCTTTTAGCTCGTAAGCTTGTTTAGCGTCCTGCAATTTTACATGGCCGCCCTTAACAATAATGATAGGAGGTCGCCCATCGGGAAAACTCTGTAATTGTTCTGGTGTATAAAGAATCTCGGATGCTACTACACGCGCAGGGCAATCGTGTTTATCCTCGCCAACAAAAAGAATTGTACTCCCTTTTTTCATGGGTGAAGCGTGAAAGGGGGAATGGCATTCTTCAAAAACCTTGTCTCCTTTAAAATTCCCAAAAGGTTTTCTTGTGGCCAAAGTATATGCTGTGTGTAGAAGCGCTGCGGTTTTTCCACAACTGCTTTTACCAAGCAATAAGCTAACCCCTAGACTGGGAAGAATTTGTTCAAAGAGATAATCGATATCGAAAGCTTCAGGCCGATTGAAATCTACAACTTCAAAATAATTAGAAGAGCTATTATGCATTGGTTTCTCCTCTATTATGCGATGTCGTTGAGGCGGGATAGTTTGATGCATTCCTCAAGCCATGCCTCTATTTCACTTTCAAGAAAACCTATGCGCCTTGCGCCTAATTGAATAGGCGCTGGGAATTGGCCTTCTTTTATTGCGGAATAGATGGAAGATCGGGGAATGCCTGTGCGTTTTATGACCTCTGGCAAGCGTAAAATATTTTCTTGTTTGTTAGACATCTTTGTCTCCTGTTGTTTATTAAAAGATACAGGTTTGTCTAACATGAGGTTTCATAGATGAATGAGGCGATTAGCGATTTTATTTATCGCATAATCGCCCTATATTTGACGTGCTTTTGAGAGAATTTGATCCGTCATGGTGTTTTCTGCATTTGTTCGAGGCTTTGGTAATCCAATATATTCGGCCACTATATTGCAGGTTTTGGAATAGGGTGTGGGCATGCTTCTTGACGTGCCGGGCTCAGTTCCAAAAAAGTTAATGTAATCGGTTCGAATGCTTTGCGCTAGCGTGACGTGGAGAATATGAGCATTAGAGTTATTATTCAAAGGTAGGTTTCCGAGTGTATCTGAATAACTTTGCAGAGAGCTAAGCACATCATTTAAGCTCTCAAGATTGTCTTGCGTAGCATGGTGAATAATTTCATTTAGATATATGGTTGCAGGATATTGTGTGTTTTTGAGACGCTTTTGAAGATGTTTTATATCGCTCATTGTCTTGCTTATTAGTTTTTTAAGTTCCTTACGGTCTTTTTTTATCTCTTTATGAAGCGTTGCCACACTTACCCTTCTGCCAGCGGTTTTGACTATAAAATAAGCAAATTTCTCAATGTCTTCTTTCCGAAATTCAGGTTTGTTGTCAAAGCACTCAATCACATGACTTATAGCTTCCGCTTCCGTATAAACCTGAGAGGATTTTGGTTTGTTCAACAGTGTTCGAATTTGTCCTAGCCTCATGCTTTATCAAGCCTATCCAAATAATCTGCCCATTCTTGCATCATAACTTTACGTTCATCTAAAAATTTTGCGCGGTCATAGGCGCGTTGCACCATGCTTTTGGGAGCATGAGCAAGCTGCCTGTCTACAACTTCGTGGCGGTAGCCTAATTTCTCTTTTATTGTGCTCATGGCCAGTGCGCGGAAACCGTGGCCAGTCATGCGGCCTTTAAAGCCCAAACGCTCCAGTCCCTTTAGAATTGTATTATTACTCATGTGTTTGCGCGGCGAATGGTGTCCGGGAAAAACCCATTCCCATTTTTCATTGCGCTCTTTTAGGTCTTTGAGCATGTCTACGGCCTGTTTTGACAAAGGCACGATATGCTCCTTCCTCATCTTCATGCGCTCAGCCGGAATTATCCATTCAGCGTTCTCTAAATCGAACTCATTCCATTTGGCTTCAATAAGCTCTTTCGTACGCACAAAAGTAAGCATGAGAAGTTTTATTGCCAAGCGCGTGTCTGTATGCAGCCGTGCGTTATTAAAATGTATAGCTTTGAGTAGTTCCGGTATTTCTTTTATATCGAGGCAAGCATAATGCTTTTTCACTAAGGGCTTGAGTACCATGCCGATTTCGGCGGCGGGGTTCGTGTCTGTGATTTCGTGAATGATTGCGTAGCGGAAAATCTGTGCACAGTATTGGCGCAAGCGGTGCGCTGGTTCATATGCTCCACGTTTTTGTACCTTCTTCAATACGTTTATCAGTTGTGAGGGCTTGATGTCTTTAATAGGCATCGAGCCTATCTCTGAAAATACGTCAGTTTCTAAGCGGCGCAATACAGTATTGGCGTGTCTGTCAGTCCACTTCTCTTTAAATGTCTCATGCCATTTACGAGCGATGGCTTCAAAGTTATTGTCCGAGTTTATTTCGGCTGAGCGTCTGGTTTCTCTCCTAATTGCAGAAGGGTCGAGGTCTTGATCCAGTAGTTTTCTGGCCTCTGTACAACGCTCATCGGCTTCTTTCAGTGATATTTCAGGGTACACGCCAAAAGCTATGCGCTTCTCTTTGAGCTTTCCATCGGCCTTAATTCGATATTTCAGGCGCCAATATTTTGAGCCGTTCGGCATGATCTCCAGATATAGGCCACGTCCGGCGGCTAGCTTGTAGGGCTTCTCTTTAGGCTTAGCGTTCTTGCATTGAATGTTTGTTAACTTCATTGGGGGCACATTTTTCTCTAATATTTTTCTATGCCCCCTCTAGTGCCCCCAAATATCCTAGATGTGGGGGCATGTCTTGAGACAGCTTAAGATAAAACGCTGGCACAAAATCCCCTTAAAATCAAGGTATTTAGACGTTTTTAGAATTTTCGAGAAAATAAAATGGAGCGGGTGAAGGGATTCGAACCCTCGACTTTCACCTTGGCAAGGTGACGCTCTACCCCTGAGCTACACCCGCTCTCTTTGGAATAGACAGTAGAGATAGATCATATTGAAATGCATTTCAAGCTTTTTTTGCAGCCTAAACTGCATTTGATTTTCGATTGCTTGTCTTTGGGCGAATATGCCATATCTTCTATCTTGTAAGGAGTGATTATGAGCAAATCAGCACAAACGGATGATACCGAGATTATTCCTATTTTTCCGCTTAGCGGCGCGATATTGCTGCCCGGTGGCCAATTGCCCCTCAATATTTTTGAGCCTCGCTACCTGACAATGGTCGAAGATGCGCTCAAAACCGACTCGCGCGTCATTGGAATGATCCAGCCCCAAAAACAGGACGGTTTGTATGATACAGGTTGCACAGGCCGGATCACAACATTTCACGAGACTGAGGATGGCCGTTATCTGATTACCTTATCGGGAATAAGCCGTTTCCGTGCAGTGGAGGAATTGGAGATGAGCCATGGTTACCGCCGTGTGCTTGCGGATTATTCCAACTATGGTGCAGATAAGAACAGCGTCAAAGAGGATGCAGAGATGGTCGACCATGACTGGGAGAGCCTGTGCTCGCAACTGAGGAACTACTTTATTTCTCAGGATATGCAATGTGACTGGGATATGGTGGAGAATACATCGCGTCCGGAGCTTTTGACTTTATTGTGTATGGTTTGTCCTTTTGCTCCGTCGGAAAAACAGGCATTGCTTGAGGCCGCGACAGAGGCTGACAGGTTTGAGATGTTCCGCAAAATCATTGACATGGCATTGCAAAGCGAGTCCTATCATTGTAAAGGAATGCAATAATGCCAACGACACAAATTGACCCGAAACTGCTTGAGATACTGGTTTGTCCGCTCAGTAAGACAGCTTTGCGCTATGATAAAGAGGCGCAAGAACTTATCTCTGAGAAAGCAAATCTGGCTTTTCCGATCCAAGACGGCATCCCCGTTATGTTGCCAGAAGCTGCGCGTGTTCTGGATCAATAGAAAAGCCAGATTAATTATAGATTATTATTTGCCTTCTTTGGCAACTTCGTCTTCTAGCCAAGCATCCAGAGCGGATTTAGACGCTTCATATTCATTCGGTAATCGATCAAGAAGTGGCCCCACATCGCCTAGCTTTGTGCTGCGACCGAGCTTTTCGATTTGAGCCGCAATCGATGAGATATCCTTCATCCCAAAATTACCGGCCATGCCTTTAAGCTCATGGGCGCGGGCATACAGCTCTTCGGCGTTATCATTGTTTAGTGCCTCGCGCAGGGCGGTCAAAATTTCTTCCGTTTTCTCGTAAAGCCCGGCCATAAGCTCTTTAAGCTGGCTTGCGCCAACGGAGTCGTTCAGGCTTGAAAGCATGATTTCGTCGAATTTTTCCGGATCAAGTGGGAAAGATGATGAACCTTTCGCCGATCCTGTATCTGTATCCGGGTGAGTGTCTGTATTGTCGCTTGTGTTGGCGCTTTCTGTGTCAGAGGTTTTACTCTCGTCTTTCTCTGTTGTTTGGTAGGAGAAATCATATTCGCTGTTATCATCATCTTGTGCTGTATCACCAGCGGTAGCGCTTTCTTCGTGAGTATAGTCTTCGACTTTTGGCTGTCTTTGTGGCCTCAAGACTGTGCGTTTTGGCTTATCTTCAGGGTTTTTATAAGCGAATGGTGATACATACGGCTTGTCTTCGGTTTTTGTTTCACTTTCCTGCGCTGTTGTATCTTGTGTCGTTTCACCGTTGTCTTTATCAGCCCTTTGCGGCGTAGCGACTTTTTCTTTTGTTTTCTTAAGCTCGAGAGGGCTTTTAAAGCGTTGGGTCGGGATAGCGGTAAGCATCCGTTTGAGCTGTTCCGGTGTGATCGGCTTGGCGACATGGTCGTTCATACCGTGCATATAATAGGTCTGGATGTCGTCTTCCATAACGTTACCGGTAAGGGCGATCACCGGTGTATTAGCGTTAGGACCATCGCCATCGCGGATTTTCGAGACTGCTTCTGTCCCTTTCATGACAGGCATCTCGATATCCATAAAGATGATGTCATATGTGTTTTGTTCGGCCTTGTCTACGGCCTCTTGACCATTGACGGCCATATCGATTTGATGGTCTCCGCGATCAAGGAAACCCATCATAACCTTGCGGTTGATCTCGTTATCTTCGGCGACCAGAATACGGTAAGAGATGTCTTTTGCCTGCTCTTCTTCACGCTCGATCTTTTGCTTTTGGCGTTCTTCTTCTGCGGCCTGCTCTGCGGCTTCTTCGAGTTTTAGTGTGAAGAAGAAGGTCGAGCCTTCACCTTCTTTGGAGACAAGGTTAATCGTGCTGCCCATGGCTTCGATCAGGCGTTTACAAATAGCCAGTCCGAGGCCGCTACCGCCGAATTTTCGTGATATAGAGCTGTCGGCTTGAGAAAAGGGGTTAAAGAGGTTGCGCTGGGCTTCTTCCGAGATGCCGATCCCTGTGTCTTTAACTGCGAAATAAAGGGCTTGATGGTCACTCGTTGTGTCGTGTTCGTCATCATTTATATTTTGCACCTGAAGGGTGACGCCGCCTTGATTGGTGAATTTGATCGCGTTCCCTACAAGGTTCAAAAGAACCTGACGGATACGGGTCGGATCGCCCATCATATGGACAGGAACATTGTCTTTCAGGTCAAGTTCCAGAGTGATGTCTTGTTCTTTTGCACGGCCGGACATCAGTGTAATGACTGAGCGCAAGAGGCGGTGAACGTCAAAGGGAACGCTTTCGATGTCCATCTTGCCGGTCTCAATTTTTTCAAAGTCGAGAATGTCGTTTAAGAGCGCGAGCATTGTATTACCCGATTCTTGAATTGTGGTCGCATATTCGGTTTGCTGTTTGGAAAGTTGCGTATCAAGGAGCAGGCGAACCATCCCCATAATGCCAGTCATTGGTGTGCGGATCTCGTGCGAGATAACGGCGAGGAACGCAGATTTTGCACGGTTGGCCTCATCGGCGGCCTCTTTGGCGCGGCGCATTTCTTCTGTACGCTGGGCTTCGCGCTGGCGCAATTCTTCCATGACTTCCCGTTCACGCTCAAGCACACGTAACAGCCTTTGCTGGTCGGCGGATTCTTTGGAGTGCTGGAGGCGTGCTTTATTCTCTTCGGCAAGATTGGCGCGCAAAGCCTGTCTTATGCGGTAATCCTGTTGTGCGCGGAATTTGAAGGCTACAGCGGTGATAAACAGGACTGTTTGCGGCAATGTGCAGTACCATAAAGCGTTAATCAGATGTGTTGAGGCGCTGAAAATATCAAGGAAAGTCATTTGCCCGACCAATGCTCCGATAAGATAGACTGTCCAGCCAAGCGCATAAAAGCCGACACCAAAACGCTCATCACCAGCGTGGGCAAGGGATATGACCATGCTGGAAAGACCGGCAAGCATAATTGGTAAGAGGAAAAGCCATGACGATACAAAGGCCGTTACGGTGCTGAGCAGTGCCATATTTATATAGGCAAGAACGGGTAAGGCAATCAAAAGCACGCTCAGTGTAATTGTTAGTATAGATGCAAGCTTGTTTTCCTGAAAATTCAGACCTAAAAAGCAGCGTGTCATCCAGATGATGACAATCCCCAACCCGCTTGTAAGTGCAAGGAGAAGCGGGACTTGCGGTGTGAATGGTTGGAAAATAGTGTTTTCTAACGCTCCGTGCAGGCCAATCTGGAGGGCGAAATAAGCGGCAAAAAGGAAATATTCGGCTCTTGGTGCGATAAAGCAGAGGCCTAAGAAAAAGCCCAATCCGATCACTAGAGAGGAAAGCAGTATAAAGCGCAAGAGGCTGTGGCTCTTCACTTTATCAAGATAGATGTTCTCGGGCTGTACCGTGATCGGCAAAGTCATGGGTAAAAGAGCGTTGCTTTTTAAATATAAGAGGAAGGTTTTGCTCTGGCCGCTGGGTAGATAGAGCGGTGTGGAGCTGTCAATCAAGTTGGCGCCAAGCGTGTCTGGAGCATTGGGGCGGACAAAACCGTCAACAAGCATACGGTTTTGAGTCACATCATAGAGGTAAAAAGAATCGATCAAGCCGACGCGACCTTCCGTGTATTTCCCGAAATCAAACATCCACTCGGTCTCGGATGTCTTGTTGTGTAATGTGAAGACAAAATAATGCGGGGCAGGATCGTAACTGAGATTAAGGAAGTCGTCCCGTTGACGAAAGCCACGAATATTATTGCTGTGGCGTGAAAGAACCTCGCGCCATGACAGGCGGGATTCTTCGTCTCGGGTGGTGTAGATCGCCGGCACAAGCGGGTAATAGGCATCCAGACTATCCAGAACCAAGGCTGTCGGATCAACATCTGAATTTGCGGTGGCCGTATTCTGGGCATGGGCGGCCAACGGCTGTGCGAGGAAAAACAAGCACAGGCTGAATATGAGATGCATCCATGTTTTGGGCTGCTGTATAAGGATAAATGCCTACCGTTTACGAGGTCAGATTTTACAAGAGGAATAATCCCATTAGTATCAAAACAACAATAACGATACCTGCGCACCATTTAGAGAGTTTAATAAAGCCTTGCCATAGGTTGCGGGCATTTTCTTCGTAGGCTGGATCAATGTCCGGTTTGCTGTGATGTCCCATATCTCATTCCTTTTTATATGAGTTACATTAAATAAAACTTCTTTATTTTCCTTTAAAAAGCCTTTTTTTTCAACGCCTTTTACAACAGCATTTCAGCATAGCGTTTCAGCACCGCCGGATAGAGCAGGTGTTCGGCTTCCAAGATGCGCGCAGACAGGCTTTCCTCCGTGTCGTCTGGGTGGATCGGGACACGGGACTGCGCTAAAATTGGGCCGTCATCCAGCTCTTTGGTGACAAGATGTACTGAGCATCCGCTTTCATCCTCATTGGCTTCGAGTGCTTGCCTTTGTGGATGAAGACCCTTGTATTTGGGGAGTAAAGAAGGATGGATATTCAATATCTTATCAGGCCATTTTGCCACGAAATCTGCGCTTAGGATTCGCATGAAACCGGCTAGACAGACGAGCTCTATGCCGTGTTTTTCCAAAACCAGTTGCATTTTTGTGTCAAAGCTTTCGCGGCTATCAAAGTCCTTGTGGTTTAAGATTTCGGTCGGAATGCCGTTCTGCGCTGCGTAGTCCAGTCCCGCTGCATCTGCTTTATTTGATAAAACCAGCGTTATTTCAGCCGGATAATCCGATGCAAGGCTGGCTGTGTGCAGGCTTCGCATATTGCTGCCTCGGCCAGAAATAAGTATCGCGGTTTTGATCTTTTTCATGAAATACACCTGCGGTGTTTAAGCTTTGCCGGAATGAAAGTCTTTGATGATGACGTCTTGTCCGTCTGTTACCGTGCCGATTTCCAGAACAGCTTCGTCATGACGCTTGAAGTCGTTAATCAACGCCTCTTTATCTTCGCTAGCGCAGATTACAATCATCCCAAGGCCGCAGTTGAAAGTCGTCAGCATATCTTTGTTACTTAAATCCGCTTTGGCTGCAAGCCACGTCATGACCTCTGGAACCGTCCAGTTCTTGCCGTTCAGCTCCACACCACAACCAGAGGGCAGTATACGCGGAATATTTTCGAGCAGGCCACCACCTGTGATGTGGGCGAGACCTTTGACAAGACCTTTTGATATTGGTGACTTAAGGGCGTTGTGGTAAATGCGTGTGGGTGTGAGCAAGGCCTCTCCCAGAGTTGCGAATTCCGTTTCAAACGGGGCTTTCTCGCTATAGCTCAGGCCTTGATCCTCAATGATTTTCCGAACCAGAGAAAAGCCGTTAGAGTGCAGGCCGGAAGAGGGCAGTCCCAATACCGCATCACCGGGGTTGATGTGTGAGCCGTCAATAATAGAATCGCGCTCAACCGCGCCGACGCAAAATCCGGCAAGATCATAATGCCCGCTTGCGTACATTCCGGGCATTTCGGCTGTTTCTCCGCCGATGAGGGCGCATTCAGCCTGTTTACAACCATTGGCGATGCCCTCGATAACCTTTGCTGCGACCCCTGTTTCCAGTTTGCCGGTTGCAAAATAATCCAGAAAGAAAAGAGGAGTTGCGCCCTGAACGATTAAGTCATTCGCGCACATAGCGACCAGATCAATGCCGACTGTGTCATGGATGTCGCTTGCAAATGCAACTTTGAGTTTTGTGCCGACGCCGTCTGTGGCCGAGACTAAGACAGGGTCTTTCCACTGGCCGCTTTCTTTTAGGCCAAAAAGCGCGCCAAAACCGCCAATATCAGTAAGCACACCCGGTCTATGTGTTGATTTCACCGTGTCTTTAATTTGCCTCACAAGCGCATTTCCTGCTTCGATATCGACGCCGGCTTGTTTGTAAGCATCTTCTTTATAACTTTTCTCTGGCATTGTCTTGTTGTCTTTCAGGCGTTATAACAATTCAGTAAATAATGATTTTGACTGTAAAGGCTGAGTATGAGGGACGCAACGGCTATATTGCCAAAATTAAAAATCACAGGCCAGTATTGGCTGTTTATAGCCCTTATTTGTATGTCTGTAATGGGCTCTGCCGAAGTTAAAGCCAGCGCTACTTTTACGGTGAGTGGTGTGTCGGTGGATGTAACTGCTGCTAATGCCGTTCAAGCGCGTGATCGAGCCTATGTGCAGGCGCGGGCGCAAGCCTTCAGCAAATTGGGACGCAGGCTTCTTTCGCCGGAACAGTTTGAGCAATTCAGTGTGCCCGACGATCAGGTTGTCTCTTCGATGATTAAAGATTTCGAGGTGCTAGAGGAGCAATTGTCCTCTCAGCGATATGTGGGGCGTTTTCTGTTCCGTTTCGAAGAAGAGCGCGCACGTGATTACTTTTCCTCTCTTGGCTTCAGCTTTAGCGATATTTCGGCACAAGCTTTGTTGATATTACCCTATCTTTCGATAGAAGATGCGCAAGGTCGCCTTGTTCGCGATGTAGAGCTGCTCGGCTTGCAAAATATCTGGTTGCAAGCATGGCAGGCGCAAGAAGAAAATTTAGCCGGGCTTGTTCCTTTGCTGACACCTGCGGGTGATTCCGGAGATCTTGCAGACTTTCCTGTTTCAGACCCTTTTGCTTACGATCCGCAAGGTTTTGACAATGCTGCCCAACGATATGGTGTCAAAGATGTGCTTGTCGCTTTGTTGCGTTTCCAACGTCCGGGAGCGCCAAGTAACTGGACATCGGATGGCGTGCCTGTGGGTCCCGCCAGTGCTGAACTTTACAGGCAGACTGAAACGGGTTTGTTGTTGGTTAAAAGCTTTGCGCTGGGGCGTGTGTCACTTACGGCGGAGGCTTTGGAGGCTGGGGTTCAGCAAATCAACGAATTTTTGCAAAAAGACTGGAAGGCGCAAACCGTTCTCGATGCTGCGGCTCAAAATGCAACAATCGAGGTTAGCTTATTTATGTCTGATATCAGTGTGCTTGTGGAGGCGCGGGCGAGACTTGACCGTGTTGAGGCATTGACCGGGTATGATTTGCTCTCGCTTTCACCCGGACAAGCTGTGCTGAGGCTTGATTTCCGCGGGCGTTTTGATCGTTTGGCGTTGTCGATGGAGCAGCATGGGCTGCGCTTGGAGCGGCCGGAAGTGGCTGCTGGAGATCAGGCTGGTGTTATGCGGGAACTGGGTTTGGCGCGACGTCCCGTCTTAACGCTTCAATAAATCTTGCAGATAAGAAGTTTCTTTGTTATGTTAATTAGCTCGATGAATGAAAGGTCATAAATATGCTTCAATGGATTGAAGGCAAAGTTGTTCCAGGGCATGGCATCGCCTCAGGCGCTCGTGGTTGTCAGGAGATGGGGGGAACAATCAATGCACAGCGCCCTTTTTTCAAGCGACTTGGCTTTGATATGGATGCGTATAACCTTCATAACGGCACGATCAATGTTGATATCAGCCCCTTTGAATATGAGATATTGAAACCTTTTTTCAAGGTTGAGAATATGTTCTGGCACGAAGATTTCCCGCCCGAGACGTTTTCTATGTGTGAGTGTTTGATCCGTTTCAAAGGAGTTGAACATAAGGGGTTTGTCTATTATCCGCATCCTGAGACTAAACCTATTGAGTTTTTGGGGAATATGATGTTTGAGATTTTGTGCCCGCATATTTCCGATATCACTTATGGGCATGATATAGAAATCGGTATTTACACGGAGCAGATCAATTTGATTGAGCAGACAGATAAACAAAAGGCTGTTAGAGCTTAAGCTTAGGTGGGGGTTTCATGAAGAAGGTTGTCCATTTCGACAAAGACGGCACTTTGATTTTGTCCGAGGACAGGAATCGCGGTGTTATTCAGAAATTTGCCGAAGAGTTATTTGGTATTCCCAATGACCAGAAATACTGGGATTTAAATCTGTGGCCGATCTGTGCGGGATCAAGTGAGTCTCGCATTGCAGGAATCTTAAGGGAGCATTTTGCCGAAGAGCAGAAAGATGAAATCGTTGAGCGCATTGATGCTTTTTGTCCAGAAGAGTTCGAGCGTCTTTGCAAGGAGCAGTGGCCATTGCTCTCTCATCTCGTCAGTGTCCGCCCCTATGCTGTGGAGTTAATGCAGGCCTATAAAGATAGAGGGTATCTGGTCGCACTTGTCACCAATTCCGATAAGCAGGATACAGAAGCTGATTTTGTTAAGATGTTTGGTTCTGTTGAGGCCGGATATGCGTTTTTCGATTCGGTGGTGACGTTGGATGATGTGGGGGAGCATAGAAAACCGTCTCCGGTGCCGTATCTTTTATCGTGCCAGAAGTTGGGAATCTCTCTTGATGATGACGCGCAGCATACGGTTTTTGAAGATAGCCCTACGGGTTTTGAATCGGCTTTGGAGGCTTTTTCAGGCAGGGCTCAGATTTACGGCTTTACCTATGA
The DNA here is from genome assembly GCA_964010795.1 of uncultured Alphaproteobacteria bacterium. GTDB lineage: Bacteria > Pseudomonadota > Alphaproteobacteria > Micavibrionales > UBA9664 > CAXGMH01. Next base: position 43,074 of record CAXGMH010000001.1, on the reverse strand, counting down.
ATTCATGGGGGCGCCCGAGGGTGTGGACGAGATAGAGTGCTTCACAGAAGCGCTTGAGGTCTTAGAGGCTGAGCCAAGCTTGAGTGCAAGGACGGCCAGACTTGCGCGTCCATTGCAATATGCAAGACGGTAATTATTCTGTCTCGCTTATCACGTCGTATAATGCTAGATACATTCTATGAACGCTAAGACACAACAATTCGCTTTGGATTTGCCGCTTCGTGCCGCTTATGGCCGCGAAGACTTTCTTATTGCGCCAAGCAATGAGCAGGCCGTGGCATGGATTGATGCGTGGCCTCAATGGCCGGCGCCGGCCATGATTTTATACGGTGAGCCAGCTAGTGGTAAGACGCATTTGTCGTATGTCTGGCAGGAAAGAAGCGATGCAGTCCGGATTCCTTCCGGTGATTTGGCCGATGGAGATTTCAGTTCTTTGATTGCCAGAAATAAGGCGGTTATCATCGAAGACATTGACCAGGTTATCGGCGAGCGTGAAAGCGAGACAGCGCTATTTCACCTCTATAATATGGCTAAGGAAGAACAGGCAAGCCTGTTTCTAACGGCTTTGGATGCGCCTATGAACTGGCGTTTCGAGGTCGCGGATTTAAAGTCGCGTCTGTGCTCGGTTCCTTCTGTTGCGATATATTCTCCTGATGACCAGCTTCTTAAGGCTGTGCTGGTGAAATTATTCCATGACCGTCAGGTCGTTGTGGGGGATGATGTAATTGTCTATATTCTGGCGCGGATGGAGCGTTCTTTCAAGGCAGCGCGGCGTTTGGTCGATCTCGCAGATAAGCAGGCCTTGGAAGAAAAGCGCGGTGTAACTGTGCCTCTTATCAGGTCTGTTATGGACCGTATGGACCGAGAAAACCAAAGTGACTTAGGGTTTTAAAACGCTCATAACCATGTTCTCATTCGGTTGAATATCCTGCCAATTCTCAGCACAGATGTCTATGCTGGTCAGAGTACATGGTTCAATGCCCACATAGCCGCCAAAATGGGACTGAACAGATGCGTCGGAGGCGAGGAAGCTTATAAGCTGAGGGATTTGCGGGTTGTGTCCGATCAATAAAACGCTATTTGCGCTTTGAGGCAGTTTTTGTATCTGGTTAAAAATGTCGGAATAGCGTCCTTCATAAATATGATAGTTTTCTTCACTCGCAAAGCTATGGTCAAATTCCGCAGCTTTGAGGAGCTCGTCACGCGTTTGTCTTGTTCTCAAACTGGGAGAGCATAAAATCAGATCTGGCTTGATTGCGCTTTCTTTTAGCATCATGCCAAGTTTTGCCGCTTGCTCCTGACCTTTTCGTGTTAATGGTGTAAGGAAGTCGGATTGAGGGGAAAAATCCTTTGCAGCGTGCCTTAACAGATGTATTGTCTTCGATGCTGTATTCATAATAAATAAACAATAAAGGAAATACTCCATGGTACAAGGCTTAATTGCTGATATAGGTGCAACGAATGCACGATTTGCACTGGTTGATGCGAGTGGGAAAATTACGCAAGAAGTTATTTTAAAATGCGGTTCTTATCCATCATTTGCACAGGCCTTGCGCGCCTATATCAAACAGCGCGGACTTGATGCCTGTCCAAAGCGTGTCGCTCTGGCAATCGCAGCGCCAATACTTGGGGATGAGGTCAAGATGACCAATCATCAATGGGGGTTTTCACAAGAAGCTCTAAAAGGCGAATTCGATCTTGAAGAGCTGACTGTTGTAAATGATTTTGAGGCTGTTGCCTTGGCCGTACCCGGTTTAACGGATCGCTATTTGCGTCAAATCGGGGGTGGTGAAGCGGTGCCTGAGCGGAATATCGCCGTGCTTGGTCCCGGCTCGGGTCTGGGGACGGCGTATCTTTTGTGGCAGGATGGACGTTTCTTCTCAGTGGCGGGCGAAGGACAGCATTCCACAATGGCGGCGAGGACAGAGCGCGAGTTCGATATTTTTCAGCATATGCAGACGCATAAATATAGCCATGTCTCTGCTGAACGTGTGTGTTCAGGTAAGGGGTTGATGAACCTTTATGACACGGTACGTGCTTTGGATGATAAGATGGATCGCCCCGCATTGACTCCTGAAGAAATAAGCCAGAAAGCACAGTTCGGTAATTGTGAGATTTGCCAGGAAGTTATGCACCTTATGTTCCGATTCTTGGGGCGTGTGGCATCTAATATGGTGTTGAATGTGAATGCCTATGGTGGCGTGTATCTTGCTGGCGGTATTTTGCCGCAAATCTTGCCAGCGCTGGAAGCGTCCGAATTTCGCTTGGAGTTTGAATCAAAAGGGAATTTCCGTGATTATATGAAAGCGATCCCAGCTTTTGTTATTACGCATGACTACCCTGCTTTTGAAGGGCTGCGCCGATTGGTCGCTAAAGATTAAGCCTCAGGGGCTGTTGGTCAAAGCGGGCTTTCAGCCCTTTCAGAACAGCGATTGTATCTTGGTAATTTTTTAACCTGTGTGCCGCGATTGTCGGTGCGGATTCAGTGATGCCTACGGCAAATCCGCCCATCTCTATGCAGGCCTGCATTGCTGGTTCATCGGGACTGCTATCGCCAAAAAATACTGGATTTTTACCTTTAAAGTCCAGCGCCGACATAATGCGTTGCATCGTTGTTCCTTTATCGATTTTGTCTTGTAAGACTTCGATATAGGCATTGCCCGGCACTGTGCCGTTTTTTATGTAATAGCGATCAGAAAACTTAGAGGCGACCATTGCATTTTGAATATGTTCGAACAATTCGTCACCGAATTCTTTTGCTCTGCTGTAATCTGCGACATCTGTGAATTGAACTGTTAGGCTGGCCTCTTTGCCTTCTTCTAAATAACAGCGCTCAAGGTGTAGATCATTGGATTTTCGGCTGCCCAATTTCCGTCGCAGGAAGGTTTTAAGCTCTTTTTCTAAAAGCTCTCTAAGTTGTTCGAGGTCGCCCGGGGTTTGCTCGAACAAAATAGCATAATCTCCGCGGCGAATGATAGAGCCGTTTTCAGTTGCCTTGATGCCGGAGAAATGAGGTATAATTGTCTTGAGGTAAAGATTGGGGCGGCCAGTGTTAATGGCTACCGCACCGCCTGTGACACTTTGAAGAAAAGATAAAAGCTCAAAAAGCTCTTCTTTTTTGCTGTGTGATGTATGGTCGCCCGGACGGTCTTCGGCAAGTGTTTTATCGACATCAAAAATAAACGCAAATTCCCCTTTGCGGATACCTTGTTCCAGATGGTCAATTAATTCTACGAGCTGGTGGTGATACGATGTCATTTATGTGAATGATCTTAATTTTATCTGATTTGTTCTAAGCTGTTCTTATTATTTGTTATGTATGCTGGAATATAGATTGCTGACCAATTTATGTCAACGTTATTTGGATCGTTCAATTTTTACTTTCTCTCCCTTAAGGGACAAGCATATTTTACCGTCCAGAAGCGCAAGCGCATCACGCCCAAAGATTTCTTTTCGCCAGCCTTTCATAACGGGGAGATTGTCGCCATGGCCAAGAGCTATGTCTTCCAAATCGCTGGCTGTGGCGAGCATCTTTGGCGCTATACTGGCTTCTGATGCTTTGATTTTCAGCAAAAGCTTGAGCATATCCATGGCCGCGGAAATATCACGGTCATGTTTGGGACGAGGTTTGGGCAGGTCTATCTCGCTGGATTTCCAATTCTGTTTGGCTTTGGCCACCATATCCAGAATGATTTCTGCTTGTCGGCCTTTGCGGTAGCCGTCGGATAGGCCGCGTACGGATTTCAAGTCATTTTCCGATGACGGCTTGAGCATAGCTAGTTGTGCTAGAATTTCATCTTTGAGGATACGCCCACGCGGGATGTCTTTTTGCTGTGCCATCTCTTCCCGCCAAGCCGCAAGTGCTTGCAAAGTGACAAGGTCTTGCTTTTTCTTGGAGCGGATTTTGATCCGTTTCCATGCGTCTTCGGGCGCAATATCAAATCCGCCCGTATCTTGCAGCCGTTTCATTTCTTCTGCTGTCCATCGGCCTCGACCAGTCTTATCGAGGTCTTTAAGCAGCTTTTCATAGACATCGCATAGATATGTAACATCAGATAGCGCGTATGACAGCTGTTTTTGAGATAGAGGGCGACGCGCCCAATCTGTGAACTGGTTGCTTTTATCGATTTCAGCATCACAGATTTGTTTAACAAGAGCAGCGTAGCTGACTTGGTCTCCGTAGCCTAAAACAGAGGCCGCAACCTGTGTATCAAAAATAGGGCTGGGCAATTTGCCGTCCATGACCGTATAGAAAATTTCGAGGTCTTGGCGGCCTGAATGAAAAACCTTGGTGATTGATGTGTCTTCGAGAATGGCAACAAGCGGAGCAAGATCAATATCTTCTGCGAGAGGGTCAATCGCGACCGGCTCAAGACCAGGGCCGGATACCTGAATAAGGCATAATTTCGGATAGTAAGTCTTATCCCGCAAGAACTCTGTATCAATTGTGATATAAGGTGCTTTGATAGACTGGCAATATTTTTCGAGCGTGTTTTGATCGAGGATCAGCATATGTTATTTAAGAGCATAATTCGTCAGACAAAACAATATTTGTGTTTTTTCTGCAATGTTTTATCAGGGAAAAGGTCTCCATGATGGCTTGTTTGTCGTAAATAGCCGTTTCCAGAAAGATTGTCTTTGAAGGCTGTAATAATCTTCCATGCTTTGTATTCGTTTGATCGCTAAGGCAGGTAATATGCTGTCAAGCTTATCTATGTTGGCTTTTGCCTCTTCGAAATCATATGGTTTGTTCAGGTCGAATACAGCCAGAGGCTTAAAGCTTTTCATGCCACGCGGATTGTCCATAAAATTGAAAACAGAATAATTAGTGAGCGCGGTATCCACGGACGCGATATCGGCAGAATTGAAAGAGGTGGTCTCTTGGCTTAAGTCAGGTGTTCCCTCTGTACCGATCATGAAAGTATACAAAACCATAAAATCATGACCTTTTGCTTTTGGTGCTTAAGGTTTTATGAAAATGACACCAGAGTCAACCATTTTATCACTTATATTCTCTTACGCTGCGCGGAAGGGTGCTTATATCTTTTAAGGGCGTGGGTACGATGTCATAGAAGGTCCTCTCATATTGTTTAGTCGCAGGATTGAAAATATAGACAGAGTTGAGCTTAAGTGTTTCTCTTTTTGTCTTTATCTGTTTGCACGCTTTGTCGATACTTGCAGGGTCTTGAGAGTTTAATGAGTCGCACTCATATATTGTTGAAAAGGTTTTTGCGGTTACATTCGCCAGAAAGCAATAAACGAGGATGATATCGTGATGGTGCTTCTTGGCGTATTCAAAAGCATGTGTCAGTTTATCTTCGCTGATGCCGGATACGCCGTGATAGCCGCTCATAGTGTTGGTTCCAAACTCTCTGATAGCATTTAGTGCGTCTGTGTTGGAGCGCTGGCCTGTGGTCTCCAATCTCTGGGTTTGTTATTCGTGATCCTGTACAAGAGTCTATTTATCGGCCCCCGAGACTGATAGTCGTAATATTCCAGCATTGCTTTGATCCGTGTGTGTACGGTCTGAGGTAACGCTTCAAGCCAATGCTTTTCTTCTTTGGCTTCATCGAATGGCTTTTTCAGATTATAGAGGCTATCGACACTGAACGGTATGGGAGTGCCTAGATGAAACATATTTAGATCGGCATATTTTGAAAGCATCTCATCAATGGAATCCTGATCTTGTGATAAGAAGGACAGCGTAGTTTGCAATGAGTCCACCATGCCGGGAAGGTCGTTAGAGCTATATCTGATAAGGCACATGAAATCGTGCCCTTTTTCTTTTGCCGCTTGGAAATGTGAGCGAAGCTCTTTCTCTGTTATGACCTGTCTTATACCCAGTTCAGCCATCTTATGCTCTCCTTGGCGTTTAAAGGTTATGTGCATTATTTTTTAAGCCTAATATGTTTTATGAAAATTTATTGAGGTTGTCAACTTTTTGAGACTGGACATACGCTGCGGGATTTGGGATAGTCGCGGCTGAATAACAATAAAGATGGAACTAAGGTTGAATACGATGCATGAATTTCGCACCCATAAATGTAATGAGCTGAGAAAAGATAACGTTGGTGAGACAGTTCGGCTGTCTGGCTGGGTGCATAAATTGCGCGATCACGGTGGTGTATTGTTTGTTGATGTGCGTGACCATTATGGTTTGACGCAATGTATCGTCGATGAGGGGTCTCCGCTTTTGAGTCAGGTTGAGAATTGGCGTTTGGAGTCCGTTGTGACAATTACGGGCGAAGTGGTTGCCAGAACCGATGAAACGGTTAATTCACGCTTGCCGACTGGCGAGATTGAGGTGCGTATTGAAACGGCCGAGATGCAGTCGGCTGCGGATGTTTTGCCCTTTCAGGTCGCCGTTGATGATGATGCTGGCGAAGATATCCGTTTAAAATACCGCTATCTTGATTTGCGCCGTGACGGAATGCAGCGCAAGATCGGCTTGCGTAACGGTGTGACGCGTTCTTTGCGTGCCCGTATGCATGAGCAAGGCTTTCAGGAATTTCAGACACCGATCCTGACGGCCAGTTCACCAGAGGGCGCGCGCGATTATCTCGTGCCTTCACGCCTGCATCCGGGTAAGTTTTATGCTCTTCCTCAGGCGCCACAGCAATTCAAACAACTGTTGATGATGTCAGGTTTTGACAGATATTTCCAAATCGCCCCATGTTTCCGCGATGAAGATGGTCGTGCGGATCGTTTGGCTGAATTTTATCAGCTTGACGTCGAGATGAGCTTTGTCACACAGCAAGATGTTTTTGACACGATGGAGCCCGTGATTGCCGAGACATTCAAGCAATTTGCCGATTTTACGGGCGAGAAAATGGATGTTACGCAAACACCGTTTCCGCATATCACATATGATGATGCTATGTTGAAATATGGTTCGGACAAGCCTGACCTCCGTAACCCGCTTGAGATTTGCGATGTTACAGAAGTGTTTGCCCGTGACGATGTTGAGTTTAAGGCATTTAAAGGCGTGATCGCCAAGGGCGGCGTGGTTCGTGCAATCCGTGCGCCACAAGTATCCGAACAGCCACGCTCGTTCTTTGATAAGTTAAATGCATGGGCTCAAGGCGAGGGTGCGCCCGGTTTGGGCTATGTTTTGTTCAAGGATGGTGAAGGCACAGGCCCGATCGCGAAATTTATCCCGAGCGAGGCACAGGCCAAACTGCGCGAGGTGGCCTCAATTGATGACGGTGATGCTGTTTTCTTTATCTGTAACCAGAAAAAAGATGCCGAAAAATTTGCGGGCAAAGCACGTGAAGCAATTTGCGATGCAATGGGCAACCGTGAGACGGGTGTGTTCAAATTCTGCTGGATCGTGGATTTCCCGATGTATGAGCTGGATGAGAAAACAGGCAAGATTGAATTCTCTCACAATCCGTTCTCTATGCCACAAGGCGGTCTGGAAGCGCTTGAAGGTGATGACCCGCTCAAGGTTAAGGCTTATCTATACGACTGTGTGTGTAATGGCTTTGAGCTGGCATCCGGCGCTATCCGTAACCACAAGCCGGAGATCATGGAAAAGGCCTTTGAGATTGCCGGTTATGACCGTTCTGTCTTGGAGGCAAAATTCGGCGGAATGCTCAACGCAATGCGCTATGGCGCGCCTCCTCACGGCGGAATTGCATATGGTCTTGACCGTATTGTGATGTTGCTTGCGAATGAGCCTAATTTGCGCGAAGTCTATGCTTTTGTTATGAATGGCCAATATGAAGATCACATGATGGCCGCTCCTAGCATGATTAGTGAGGAGCAGCTCAAAGACCTGCATCTAAAGCTGTCTTTGCCCAAGGAAGTGAAGAGCTCTTCCGAAGCGGCTTAAAGATTTAGAGCGCTGGTTATGGTGGCAAATTCGGAAAGTGTTTGCGGTCGTTTTTTCCATACATTAACCGCACCCGGAACGTTATCTTGTCTTGCGACAGCATTGATTTATTCAATTTACACTGTGCCGTTTCTCTTGATATTGGCAGCATTGATCGCAACAATTTTGTCCGCTGTTTTTATTCACGATAAAAGCCTGCGAACAGAGCTTCCTTTTTTGGTGCTTGGCTGTGCCTCTTGGGTAATCGCTCTGAGCTTTGCTTTGATCCCTTATAATTTTGATCTTGCATATCAGCATATATCATATGTTGTGATGGGTATAAGTTTTGGTTCGGCGAATATGCTGTTGGCGCGCCATGTTCAGGCCCGCTTTACTGATTTTAGGCGCAAAGGTGTGAGCGCGAATATTATCGGTAATCCTGATTTTTATGCTGCAATTGGCTATGCTGCAATTGCCAGTATTTCGATTGAAAATATAGCACTCTTATTGGGCGCGTTGTTTTCTTTTTTTATTGGAATGGTTTTAAGTCTGATGAACGGCATGCGTAAAAGTGAGGGCTATATCGGGGCGCCGCGTATCTGGTTTTCGGCCGCCTCTGCCTATACGGCGTTGATTACGCTGTATCAAGGTGATCCGCTCTATTTCACTGCAAATTTTCTGCTGGCGATTGTTAATTTTATCATTTTTACTCGCACGGCTGAAGATAGAGATATATCAGTTTTAAAGGCATTGCAGCAGGATTTTCGTTCTCTTTGGAGAGTTTTGAGAAAATAAAACCCGCCAGATTAGGGCGGGTTTTTTGTATTTTTTATCTTTGGTGTTAACGCATCAGTTTATGCGTTGCTTAACCTGCGATGTCGCTTTCAGAGAAGAACTGAGCGATTTCGATCTCGGCATTTTCAGCAGAGTCTGAGCCGTGAACAGAGTTTTCGCCGATTGATAGTGCGAATTCCTTGCGGATTGTGCCTTCTGCGGCTTCTTCTGGGTTTGTTGCGCCCATAACTTCGCGGTTTTTAGCAACGGCGTCTTCGCCTTCGAGAACTTGTACGACAACCGGTTCAGAAATCATGAAGTCAACAAGCTCGCCATAGAATGGCCGCTCTTTGTGTACATCATAGAAACGCTCTGCTTGAGCACGGGTCATTTGAATGCGGCGCTGTGCGATGATGCGCAGGCCTGCTTCTTCGAATTTTGCGTTGATTGCACCTGTAAGGTTACGCTTTGTCGCGTCAGGTTTAATAATAGAAAATGTTCTTTGTACCGCCATGGTCACTCCTTAATCTTTAAAAGTTGTATGTGCTTATAGCGAAGCTCTACAGGCGGATCAACCCTGAAATGCAAGAACTCAAGACAAAAAGAAACCCGGGGTCGAAGGGGTAAGAGCGATCCCGGGTCCTTGGTGTATCCTGTCGCACTAGGGTTTTGGGGTTCACGGTTAGGGCGAGGAGGTACGACAGGTGAAAACAGTGCGCCATAGACATATGATGTAGGGTAAGAGATGTAGGGTCATCAAAGGCAGTCCAGGGCTTACCACTGTAATCTTGTAATTTTAAAAATGTTTATCTTGAGTTGGGGTAACCTCATTATTGTTATTTCGATTATACAGTTGCGAGAAGCGTGCCAGTTTTGGCGCGTCACAATATTTAAGGTTGTTTTTGTGGGTGTCTTGATAGCGCCTTGATATAGAAGGATTTTCTTGCCTCTCTTGCCTTGCCCCTCGTGTGCGGGTGGGTAAAAAATGCCCACTTCATTTATGCCGATGCGGTAAAGTTTGCATGGTCATGGCTTATGGAATGCTTTATGATAATTTTCATGATGATTCAAACCAAACTCAGCTTGCGCTCTTCTGTTGCCGTTTTGCTCGGCTGTGTCATGCTATTGGGATGTGAACCGGTCGAAAGCGGGGTTGATGGCATAGGGGAGGATAAAGTTGTTGCGGCGATGTCCGAGGTTGTTCTTCCTGATTATTTACCGAAAGAACTGGTTGAGGCGATTGATGCTGAAACGGCTGAGGTCGTTAAGGCTGTCAGGCCGCATAAGGCGTTATATGATATTGAATTGGTGTCGGCAAAGAACGGCTCACAGATTCTCGATATAAGCGGTCAAATGTTGTATGAGCTGCGCCCTGCTTGCGATGGCTGGGTGACCAACCATCATTTTAAGCTTGATTACCAATATGCCGATGGTATTTCTTTCGCGGCCAAAAGTGACTTCTCAACCTTTGAGCGCTATGACGGAACCGAGATGACGTTCCTCTCTCACCGTGGTCGTGAGGGGCAAGTTATTGAGGCAGCTCAAGGTGTTGTCCTTAAAGGCGAAAGTGACGCAGTAAGGGTTGAGTTTCAAAAACCAGAGCCCCGCACTGAATTATTGCCGGCAAATACGTTGTTTCCTGTCGATCATAGTCTCGGCATTATGCGCAATATTAAAGACGGCCAGCGTTTTGTGAATGATCTTGTTTTTGACGGTAGTGACGAAACGCTTGCCTATGAGATTAATACATTTATCGGTGATCCAGTTTCAGAGGAAGCGCTGCGCGCAAATCTTGCGGAAGGGCATGAGATTATAGGCGAAGAGGCGGAGAGCCTGCTGTCCAGCCCCGGGCACAGGCTGCGCATGGCCTTTTTTGATAATGCAGGGCGGATGGAGCAGCCGGATTACGAGATGAGCTTTACCTTGCTGGAAAACAACCTTGTTTCCGATATGGTGGTTGAGTATTCTGATTTCTCAGTGAGACAGTCATTAAAAGCCGTTGAAGCTTTGGACTGGCCTGATTGCGGGAGCGAAATAACAGAGGAGGGGCAATAATGACACAAACAGTCATGGTTGTTGAAGATAATGAGCTGAACATGAAACTCTTTCACGATTTGTTAGAGGCGCATGGCGTTCAGACGGTTCAAGTACGCAATGGTATGGATGTCGTTGATCGTGCTAAAGAGACCCGCCCCGACCTTATTTTGATGGATATTCAGCTGCCTGAAATTTCCGGCCTAGAGGTCACAAAGTGGATTAAAGATGATCCAGAGATTGCCGATATCCCCGTAATCGCTGTCACAGCCTTTGCGATGAAGGGTGATGAAGATAAGATCCGCAAGGGTGGTTGCGAGGATTATATTTCAAAACCCATTGATGTTATGACGTTTATCGATACAATTAGCCAATATGTCACATTAACACCGATCGTCCCTCATGGGCAAAATCGTGACGATTAAATACAAAGGAAGTTCTTATGTCTGCGCGCGTTTTGGTCGTCGATGATATTCTACCCAATGTAAAGCTTTTAGAGGCTAAGCTAAGTACGGCTTATTATGATGTGATTACCGCGACAAGCGGTGAGGAAGCTTTGGAGAAAATTGCCAATGACGGCCCCGATATCGTTTTGTTGGATGTTATGATGCCGGGTATGGATGGTTTTGAAGTGTGCAAGCGTATCAAGGCAGACCCGCGTGTGAGCCATATTCCCGTCGTGATGGTAACGGCCTTGACCGATGCTACTGACCGTGTGAAAGGGCTTGAGGCCGGGGCAGATGATTTCTTGTCAAAACCTGTTAATGACGTGGCATTGATGGCGCGTGTGCGCTCTTTGGTTCGTCTTAAGATGACGGTCGATGAGTGGAAAGTTCGTGAGAACACAGCGAATACGCTGGGGGTTTCCGGTGATGATGCTATCTCTGCGAATGAAAAGGCGACTGCGGCCAATATCCTTGTGGTCGAGGATCAGAATTTTGAGTCCGATAAATTTGTTGAGACATTGCAACGCGACCATCATGAGGTCGTAGCGGCTGAGAACGGCATGAAGGCCATGGAGGCTTGTGCCGCTAATCAATTTGATATGATTATGATTTCGCTTAATATGATGGAAGAAGACGGTCTTCGTCTTGTTTCGCATTTGAAGTCGAATGAGAAAACCCGCGCCGTTCCTATTTTGATGGTTGCTAATGAAGAAGATATGGAGCGCATTGCCAATGGTCTGGAGATCGGTGCCCATGATTATATTCTGCGCCCTGTAGACCGTAACGAGCTTTTGGCGCGCGCAAGATCGCAAATTCGCCGCAAGCGCTTTCAGGAGCGCCTGCGTGACAATTACGAGACCAGCCTGTCCATGGCTCTGACTGACCCGCTCACAGGTCTTTATAACCGTCGTTATTTGATGGTTCACATGGAGAAGCTGTTGAAGCGCCGCTTTGAGACGAAAAAGCCGATGGCTGTGCTTTTGCTTGATATCGATTTCTTCAAGAAGGTCAATGATACCCACGGCCACAATGTTGGAGATGAAGTCCTAAAAGAGTTCGGAAGCCGTATTCATGAATCCCTGAGGAGTTTTGACCTTGTCGCGCGTTTGGGCGGTGAAGAGTTCGTGGTTATTTTACCGGATGTAACCAAAGAGCGTGCTATGGCGATTTGTGAACGTTTGCGCCACGCGATTGCCGATAAGCCCTTTAGCGTCAGTAATGACGAGGGTGAGTTATCTGTGACTACATCCATTGGTGGTGCCTTTATCCATCAAGAGGCTGTTACGGATAGCGAAGAGGCATTGAAGCGCGCGGACGACCTTCTTTATAAGGCTAAGGAAGAGGGGCGTAACTGTACGATCTTTGAAGGTGAGGGTAAGGTGGATGCAGCCGCATTTACACCTGTTGAGCGTCCGACAGCCGAAGATAAGGAAGCCAACGCTTAATACCTGCTCTTAAGGTCTATAAAATTTCATAGCTATATTGGAATAAAAAAAAGAGGCCTTTGAGCCTCTTTTTAATTTTTTGTAATGAATGTCAAAGTCTAGTTTTTCTTTGGGTTTGGCAATTTCTTTTGAGAGAAATGAACGTGTTTGCGCGCGATTGGGTCATATTTGCGCAGGCGCATTTTCTCTGTTTGAGATGTCGGGTTGATGCGAACGTAATAGCGGTATCCAGTGCCAGCTTCGCTTTCAAGCATCACTTTCTGATATTTAGGTTTTGCCATAGTTAAATCTCTTTACTTTTATAAGTTATCTCTTCGAAAACGGGACTATGCCCAATCATAACGGCAAAAGCAACAAAAAACTGTTCATTTGCCGCAAAGTTTTAAGAGCAGCTCGGTGCTTTGCGGATTACCCAATAGCGCAGGCATTGATAGCTTGCTCCGATGGCCGCGCATTCGTCATCTGTATTGTCCAGAACTTCAACCTCGCACGCGGAGAATTTGTCGTCTACTTTATCAAAGGCTTCGCTGATAAAGGGGTCTGTACGGTCAGAGCTAAGCAGGATATAAATGCCGTTATAAGTTGTGTCATCGACTGTCTTGCTGCCGTTGAAATAAAGCCATGGTTCCATCAGGGGCGGTGTTGCCGGCAGGTTCCATCCCGTACCTCCCTGAAAGATGGGGGCGTGGTCGTTTCCTGTACCGTTGCCGGGACAACGAATGCCTCTGACGGCGTTATCGCTTTCTGCACCCAGAGTTGAGCTGGTGAAGTGTGCGGATGCGGGATTGACCGGATAGGGAGCAATGTAATCAGGGTCTGTTCCGCTTGCGATACTGTTATCACCTTTAGGGTAGGTCAGGACACAGCCCTCAATCGCGGAGCGTATATACTGTATTTGGCTTTGAATGGTTGTTGCCAGTTGAAAGGAGTTTTGAGTCCTTGCTTGTTGCGAATCGGAGTTCATGAATGTCACTGTGAGAGCCCCCATAAGTGCGATAGCAATAAGGATGTAAATCAGGGCAGAACCGCGTCTTGTTTTCATGAAAGTCTCCTAGGTAATAATTGAGAGGATTATACAATAAAAAAACCGCCACACAAAGTGGCGGTTTCAATAAATCTTAGATTACAGATATCTTATCTCTCAACCAATGTGTGGTAGTAAACGTAGTTACCAGCTTGAGTTGTAGACGCTGTGTCTGTGTCTTCGAAGCAACCATATGGCTCGCCAGTCAAACCAGCCGGGAAGTCAACATCAGCGCCGGTTGGTGCTGTTGCATCATCGCGGTTAACGCCAACTGTTGCTGTAACAGTAGAGCCGAACAATACGGGGTCATAGTTAGAACCTGAATTGACTTCATAGCGCTTGTTGAGCTCTTTACACATAGAGTATGTCACGCCTTCGAGGAAAGCGATCAGCTCATTGCCGGCCAAAGAGTCAGCTGTTGTTGTGCCGATTTGTGGAATTTCGAATTCCATGTTGTACGTCCAGTCACCTGGGGTGCCATTAGCCATAGCTGCTGCTGGTGCTTGCTGGTGAGATGCGCCGCCACCTGATGGGTGGAACACACACAATGCGCCTGAGCTTGAACAGTCACCCAAGTTAGCTGAGTCGTTGAACTCAATAGACTGAACTTGTGTACCGTCAACAGTCAAACGCAAAATAGCTGTTCTTACGCCTGTTGGGTACTGTGTGATAGAGGCTGCGTTTACAGCATCTGTTTCGCTGGATGCATCAGAACCACCGGAACGGCTGGACTGTGTTACAGCGTAAGATAGTGCCGCGAAAAGCGCGACAGCCAGCAGGATAAGGAATAAAACATTCCCCTGCTGTTTTTTAAAAGATGTCATTTTCATTGCTCCACTCCTATTGTTTAAGCATTGACATTAAAGTTTAGGCATTTCAACACGCACGCGTGAAATACCAAATGAACCATACAAAAAAGCGTTTCCCCCCCCTTGTATGTTTTTGCACTCTCGACCCACGCATAGTGACTCTACAGAAACCTGCCAGCCTGATCCTCCATTTTGAAGGTGGCCGACTGCCTCTCTAAAGACTCCATAACGACGCCCAGAATCACCCTTGATTTGGATTTTATCATTTTGCAAAGAAAACGTCACGCCCATATCAGAGTACTGACTCTTTGCTTTTTCAATAAATTTCTCCAATTCTTCCTTTTCTACTTTTACTTTTGTGACTTTCGGTACAGGAGGGGTTAGCCCTCTTGTGTTTGCAATTTCACTTTTCAAGCTTGCGATTTGTTGCGACTGAACCGAAGCATACATAACAATGGCAAGCGCTACGCCCCAGGCGATGCCGCCAATGGCAAGTATGGCCGTCCCGATTTTATTAGGCAGGTCTTGTAAAAAGGCGATCAGGTCATTAGACGCTTGCGGATGCGTTAGCTTCTTGTACCAGATCATAATCTGTTTTGTGTCAAAACTTTGTTTCATCTCTTACGTTACTGCCCTTTAGAAGGCCCCTGAAATTAGTCACATTATTTCCAGTATATCCTCTGGAGTATTAAGATCATGTTAAAGTATGGCGAATTCGCCACATTTGCGCAAGCCCTGCCTTATTCTTGCCGTATTTTCTATCGTGTTCCTCGTATCCTTACCCGACCATCGCTTTCCAGACCAGGCAAGGCCTCGGCTCCGCGTAGTTCCGGAACGCCCCCTTGGGAAAAAGCTTGTGGTACTAATGCTTCCCATTCTACGGTTCCACCACTGTCTTTGACCTGATAACGGATCAATGTACCGTTATTTGCGCCCAAGACATCTAATAGTTCTTGTACACGTACCATGTGCCTGATGGAGTCATTTTGCAGAGTGATCGCTGCGGTTTGCATCAAATTCTGTGTGGCGGAGCGTGTATCGCTTTTCGCCTTTTGCAAATCGGCTTTGAGAGTAATTGCAGACAGATTTATAAATAAAACATATAAAACAGCGATGATCGATACCAATAATCCAGAGAGCAGAATACCCCAGCCGACTTGTCTTGAGAGCTCTTCTATTTTTAAGGAGCGTTGCCTCCACGGAACGATATCTGCCATTTCGGGATTGATAGAGACAAAGTTGGCATCCATACTCTGGATGCGCGGTAAGATCGTTCTGGCCGGGCCGATATAGACTTGCATCCGGCCTGTCTCAGGATCCCATCTCAGAGCAGAGGCGAGACCTTCTTGCTCGTATAAATAAACTGTTTCCTTGTCCCAGAATTCGCTATTGCCGGGTAATGCCGCAGCCAGTGGACACCATGTGTCAGGGTGAGAAGCAAGTGCCGAGGATGGCATGGCAAGATACCAACAGCGATTATCATCAATGGTATAGCAGTAATGAATTTTCTCGCTGGCGCAGGCCTGTGAAGCGGCGTTCCAGACGGCTTCGTCTTCTGATCCGGGGACGTAAGGGACGGAACCACCGATCAGCTCGGAGGAGAGAAACGGCATGAGCATATTTGTTTCGGTTGCACCGTGGTTTTTTTGTCCGCCAAAGAAATTGATAGAAGATAACCTTACGCCGTTATCTTCTGCTTTCAGCCCGCCTGAAGGTTCGGATTTTCCGAACTGTGTGTTGTCCGTCGTACTCATTCGCGTTCAAATGTCCCTAATATGGCAATCCGAGCGGATGCCGGTTGAATTCTGCGTTATGACAGCTTCTTTAGAAACCGCCGAGACCGCCGCCCCCTGTAAGACCGCCAAGCATCGAGTCCATCGACATATTCATGACAGTCAGTGCAAAAATCGCACTCCCGAAGGCAATGGCCAGAAACAGCCCCGTAAAAGCAAATGCGATCCATAAGATGAGGCTATGCTTTGTCTTTGCATTTTGTGACCGCATCTCACCAATCGACTCCATGATTGTAGCAACCTGATCGAGATCAGACAAGCTTGCAAGCTCAAGACGTTCATTACGGTTGAGTGGCTCGCGGTCGAGAGCTGAGCCGAGCGGAATACCGCGAGATAAGTCTTCGGAGGATTCTTCCCAGTAGCGCGCGACTTCGGGCACCGATGTAGCTTCGGAGGATTGCAGTAACATATCGTTAATAGGTACATTTCCGCGTATCATACGCGATGCTGCAGACATTGAATCGGAAAAGCCCAGATCGCGCATATAAGCGCCGATCAATGGAATAGACCGAACAATCCTTGCGGTCGGCCAGTCTTTCTTGCCGCGATTGAGGAAAAAAGAGATAATACACCAGACCATAAACACACCTTGGGCAACGGCGATAAAAATCAGTACGTTCCAAGTGAGCTCAAGATTGCCGACAACATCAAGATATTCTGTGCGTTTTGGTTCTTCGGTGGGGACGTTCTCGCGGAACCATCCCAAAACCATGCCTTTCCCCCAAAACATCGCCTGTACGATCGTTAAAACGTCAAAGCCAAGCCATCCCATCGTTCCGGCAATCGCACGCATATTCTTACGCTTTTGTGTGATGGATTGAATGGCGTGCGGAATTCCTTCTGCCAATTTATTTGCGCGTTCGCTGGCGGCTAGAATGGCAAGCGTACCGCGGTCAAAAATATTCAGTGCTTTGAGGGCGTCAATGACCCCCAGACCACGTGTCAAAGCTTCTCGTGCGGGAGCGAGAATGTTTTGCCGTGTCGGATTGGTTTCTGCGGAAATAATACGCCATAGGGCAACGCCGGGTGATGTGGAGGTGGAGCGGAACTGAATCCCGCGCAAAAGCTGGACTTGCCACCATGACGAGCGTGCGATCAAGCGTTCCATCGGGCTGCGCTCATAAGGGCGGATTTTCAGGACATAGCCGCCTGTTTTTGTGATCGCCCTGCGAACGTCTTCTTTGGTCGGAAGGTAATAGGCCTCTGTTCTGACTTTGACGCCAGATGTCGTATCCGTTGCGATTTCAGCAATCCACTGTTTCATAGCCCTATTATTTTACCAGTAAAACCGTTTGCTTGTCATGTTATTCATCCATATAGGACAGCGCCGATTTCGGATCGACCAGCCCTGAACGGACAAGATCGACCAGTCCTTCTTTACGTGAGTGGAAGATAACACCATCTTGGTGAATGACGTCATGGACGTTGTTTAGAAAGGCTTGATAGACATCGTTTCGCTGATTGACCGAGGATGTAACCAAAAGCGTATCGAGAAGCAATGTCCGTCCCAAAATTCCGGTACGGTTACAAAGGTCACATCCGGTTGTATTGTGGCTTTTTACATTTTCTTCACCGTCAATACCCAGCATACGAAGCTCTTCTGGAGAGAGAACCTCTTTGACTTTGACCTTATGAGCACAGCCCTGACACAGTGTTTTAACAAGACGCTGGTTCATAATAGCGCGTACCTGTTGCGCAAGAGTGAAAATTGTCGAGCGTTCACGCCCTAAAGGCATCAGAGACAGCAGTCGCTCAAAGGTTTGTACGGCTGTATCGGCGTGAATGGTGGATATCACTGTGTGACCGGATTCTGCAGCCTTAAGGGCAGTTTCAACCGTTTCTGCATCGCGCATCTCCCCAATTACGATGTAATCCGGATCATGACGCATCGCAGCTCGGATAAGGCCGGCAAAATCGGCTTCGCCTTTTTGAACTTGCCACTGTGTGGCATAGCGCATTTCATACTCGATCGGATCTTCAATCGTGAGGACGTGTTTGCGGCGACGGTCGATTTGCTGCACACAGGCATAAAGTGTTGTTGTCTTACCGGATCCCGTTGGCCCCGAGAGGAGGATCAAACCACCACCACCCTTGATTTCAGGGCTAAGGAGTTTGGCCAGCTGGTCGCCGACATCTTCGTGACGTTTGAACAGCTCGTCAAAACCTTTTAGTGCGGCACGGTCAAGAATACGTAAGGTCAGCTTTTCTCCATCCATCCCTTGCGGGCCCGCTGCTACGCGGACGTCGACGCCGCGGCCTTGCCAGGTAAAGCCGAAACGTCCGTCTTTGGGGGTGGATTTGTCACCAAAGTTCAAACCGGCATCCCTTTTAAGCAGGGTCGTAAGACGTGCCATAGCATCGGGCGGTAACAGGTGAACAGGAATAAGATCGCCGTCAATTCTATATTTGATCCAGTTGGCGGAATCCGGATTATTGTCTTGTACTAGGTGAATATCCGAAGCACGCATCTGTAAGGCTTCGGCGAGCATATCGCTTTGGAACTGGTTGAGCAAAAGGCCGTTATCGACATCACCCAGCCATTCAGCCAGTGTTTTCTCGCAGCGATCTGCCGAGAGGTCATGCACATTTCGAAGTGTTTCAAGAAGTTCGGCGCGATCCCATATCTCGGTTTCCATGCGCACAACTTTCAAGCCGCTGCGATTGGCAGTGGAAAGGAGACTGTCTTGTTGGCGTTGTGTCAGGTCGTTTAGAGGTGCGACTTTTAAGATGCCGTCGCGCAAGCCGATCAGGTGAATATTAAGCGGTAGCCATGACTGGACTGGCAGGATTGAGCGTAGTTGGTCACCAGTCGCGGTATCACGTACCGCCTCTTTATCGTCGCTTTGTTCTGTAGGCGCATAGGCGCCGGCCATATCGAGAAGCTGTTCAGTTGAGCGTGAAATGCCCTGTTCCAACAAGAGCAGGCGCTCTTTTTGCACCATATCAAGATAGCGCTCACGGCCTTCGCCCTGAAACGAGCGTCTACGCTCCTTTAGTTTTCTTCGGTCGGACTGTCCTGCGGGCGGGCCGGAATTTTCGGCGCGGCGTTCTTCATCATTACGACGTTCGCCACCCATAGCCATATCGGGTGATATGACTTGCTTATCTGCTTTTTCTTTGTCGTGATCTGAAGGTGTGTCCATAAAATCTGTTCTAAGTTGCCAGTCTTAATATTTTGCCAATAAACCTTACATCATCATTAATATAGAGCCTGCGGCCTATAAAAACACCTATCTATTGGCTCTGCATAACGGGGAGAGCGTCATCAAATAGCAGGAGAATTTTTTCGCGGTCGGATAAAAACTCTACACCACCATCTTTGATTGTTACCTTCCAGCGTGTGCCGTCAATGCGGGTGTGGCGACCGTCACGAACCATTAGGCTGCCTTGGTCTCCAGTCAAGATGGCGCTGGTATTTGACAGAGCGCTAATCATGTAATTATTGAATGAGAAGGTTTCAACAGGCTCAAGATCTTCAGGATTAATGGGCTTGGCACTGGGCACGATCGGCAGAGATACAGGTTCAGTCTCTTCTTCTACCGGTTCTGGGGCAGGTGCTTCCTCTTCTAAAGAAAGCTCAGGCAGAGGAAGTATATTGGTAGGCGAGGTTAGCTCTTCCAAAAGGTCGTCCATAAGATCCAGTCTTGGTGGCGTGTTTGCTGGGGCAGGCAAAGGAAAGTCCTGATTCGGGTTTGCTGGCATGGGAGGTGTATTCGAATCAGGGTTTCTTGTAGGCGGAGTGTCTCTCTCAGCAGATTTTTCAATTTTACCCTGACCCGTGATCGGTAACATCAGGAGCCCGCGTGTCCCTGTGTGATTGATATGCATCGCATCAGAAAGAACTTGGTCGTTATAGGTCGGAGACCATTTGAGGATAATCGGGCATGCTTGTGTAGGCTCCAGTTTCTTTTCTTCAGGGCAACCACGTTCCAGAACTTTAAGAGTGCTTGTTCCACCTGCGACTTCAATCCCTTTGAAACTTAAAGGGGCATCGCCGACATTAATCAGTGTTGCTGTTAAAAGCGTGTCATTTTCAACATCGGAGCCAAAGTCAAATTCTGTGATATCTGAAATCAGTAACCCTTTGCCTGGAAGCGCGCTCGGGAACAGGCTCGCGTCAGGGGCGTCCGATGCTTCATACAAGCCACGTAATGGTACATATTTGATCTTGTTTCGCCCTGTATGTTCGATCGCAACAAAGCCTGTTGCAAGTCCTTCGACCTGTGGCTCCCATTTTACAGAGATGAGGCATACTTGATTACTTTGTAGTTCACCGCAGCCATGAGAAAGCGATAAGCCGGACTGCTTTGAGCTTTCTATCTTGATGTTCTCAACTGTAATTGGATCGGATGAAATATTTTTAAGGGTGATCGCTTCTATGATCGGACGAGTTGATGTGACAGAACCGAAATCAATGCGCTCTTTGCCAGTCTCAAGTTCAGATAGGCTCTGGTCTTTTGCTCCTTCGGCCTGTAAAACCACCTCACCTGTGATGTTGGCTGAAACAAGGCGTTTTACGCCTGTGTGTTTTAAGAGTAAGGAAACTCTATAACTGCCGGGCTGGGAGCCCTGTACATTCAAGATGATTGCACATTCAGCACCCGGTGTTAGAGCTGTTTCCCCGCACTCATTGCTACTAACAGTTGCGAGAACGTTCGATGACGGATATAGGCTTAAGTCCTCTACTGTAATGATCTCGCGGCTTTCATTGCGGAAGAACGCTAAAACTTTGCTACTCGCCCCAATCGCGATCTCGCCGGCTTCGACATTGTTTTGAACGGCGATAAAATCGCCGTCTGCACGGCCGGCACCTGCATTGCTTTCTGTTTCTGGCTTCGGGTCATCGAATGCAGATTGCGCCAAAGACATATTGGGGCTGCTAAGGCTGAGGCTTGCGACCAATGCGGCAAATGAATATGTAAGCGCCTTTTTAAACATCATTATTGAGTGGCTCCGGGATTGAGGAGATCGGCGGAAAAGCTGCCAAATTTCATGGTCTTTTCTGCGATTTGATCTCTTTGTTTTTCGGTGGCTTTCAAGTCTTCCTCAATTTCTCTGCTTTGCTTCATAGCTTGAATATAGCTGTCTTGGGCTGCATCGGCCTTTTTCTGCATATCTTCAAGCTTGCTCTGTGCTGATGCGTTATCGGCCTGTGCTTGTGATAGATTAGCGCGCAAACGTCTTAGTTCTTCTGTGCTTGTGTTGCGCTCTTTTTGTGCTTGTTCATAAGCTTGTTCAGCGGCTTGCGCTTGCGCTTGAGTACTTATCAAAGCCTCTTCAAGCTGTGAGCGAGTTTTTGTTACTTCGCTCAATTGGCTCTCTGCCTTTTGTAGCCTTTCTTCGGCTTCCTTGCGACTAATACGCATCACTTCAAGCGCGTTTTCTGTCTCAACGAGAGATTTGCGCAGGCCGTTCAGCTCTTCCATCAAGCTTTCTTTTTCTGTGGCCAGATTATCAAGATCGCTTTCTGTCTTCTCAAGGCGTGCAACTGCGTCATTACGCGCCTTTTGTGATTCCTGAAGGCTTTCTTGAACACGCATTTTTTCTTCTCTGGCAAGTTGAGCTTCGGAGCGAACGGTTTTTAATTCCTCCATAAGAGCTTTTTTCTCAGCTTCCATACTCTCAAGCAGAGACTTTGTCTCGGCGGCTCTTGCTGCGATCACTTCGGATTTCTCGGCGTTTGTCTCGGCCTTGAAACGGGCTTCTGTCAGCTCTTGTTTTAGGCTGACCAGTGTCGTGTCCTGCTCGCTCACCAGTGTTTTCAGTCTTGCGATCTCTGCATTGCGGAGCTCTAGCTGTGCTTGAGCTTCTGCGAGTTGATTGCGTAAATCCTGATTTTCTTTCAATGCACGTTCCAGCTTGTCTTGCGTAGAGCTGAGCTGCGCTTCTTTTTGCGCCAGTTGTGTTTGTAAATCCTGTTGCTTGACTTTCAGCGCATCCGTCTCGGCGATACGTATATCCAGCTTTTCTTGCAGTACGACTTTGGTTGCATTGGCGGCTTCGAGCTTTTCCTCTGCTATAGAAAGGGTTTGCTCTGTTTTCGCGAAGTCTGTTTGCGTTTTAGAGAGATCAAGCCTGGTGCTATCAAGAGAGAGTGACAGATCGTCAATCTTCTTTTGAAGGTCGACCTTATCAGCCTCGGCCTTTTCATAGGCGCTTACGATTGCGTTATAATCTTCGAGCTTAAGTCTCAATCTTGCGAGCTCTTCTTCTTGTGCGAGGCGATCATCACTAAGGGCGGATTTTTGTACTTTTAAACGCTCGTGATCTTGAGACAGGCTCTCAAAGGTCGCCTCCATTTTATCAATGCGGGCTTTGGCCTGAATATAGTCAGACTCAAACGTAGCCAGCATCCCTTGCGTTTGCTTTAGCTCTTGAGTCAGGTCGATGCGCTGTTGACGTGAATTCTCCAACGCCTCATGCAAAGAGTTTATTTCCGTTTCTTTGCTTTGTCTGTCATTCACAGCGACAGAGAGCTGACGCTCCAGTTCTTCAACCTGCGTTTCAGCAGAAATCAGTGCCTTTTTTGCATCACTTTCTTCAAGTTTTTGAGCCGTTAATTTGCTCTCGACGATATTCAGCTCATTTTGAATTTTTTGACGCGCAAGGTCGGCTGCTTCAAGTTGTGCCTCTGCCTCGCTCAGCTCAGCCTTGGACAGTGTTAGCTCTTCTTCCAGTTGATCTTTTCTGGATTGCACGATTTGCATCGTTTGCTGCAACGTATCAAGCTCGGCCTTGTACTGCGTTTTTTCATCACGCAAAGTCATGAGCGCATTGTTCATTTTATCAAGGCGTAATTCGGTTTGTGAGAGCTCATGCTCGAACTCTACATTCTTGTTCTCGGCCGCTCTTAGTCTCTCCAGTGTCTTTTCAAGGTTAAGCTGGAGATCTGTTTTTTCAGCGTTGGCTGTTTTCAAAGCTCCGCGCAAGGCAGACGTTGAGATGTCGGCTTCATTTAGCTGATCTTTGATGTTTTTGTACTCTTCGCGAGCCTGATCGAGCTCGTCACTCAGCCTTTTAATCTCGTCATCACGGATTGTTTTGCTGTTTGTGTTTTTCTGTTGCTCGGCCTCAAGGATTGCGATCTTGTTCTCGGCTTCTGTTACTTCTTTCGCCAAGCGACCCTTGTCAATCAGCGCATCGGCGAGCTTGCTTTGCAAGCGCTCAACAAGTGAGGCCTGCGCCTCCTGTTCCATTTGCGCTTTCTTCACTTCAGTTTGTAGCTGAAGATGGGTCATACGGTTTTTGTCGAGCTCTTTTTCCAGCAAAACCTGCCCTTTAAGCTCTCTTTGGCGTTGTATAACCAAGGCGTTTTCCTGCTCGGCTAAAGAACTGTGACGAGATTGCATCTCATCTTTTTTCAGTAAAGCATCGGAAAGCGAGTAACGAATGCTGTTAAGCTTTTCTTCGGCTTCTTGTTTTTCTTGCAAAGCTTTGCGCAACAAAGATTGTGTGCGGCTATTCTGCTCATTTGCTTTTTCCAGATTGCGGGCTCGTTCTTGCTCTTCTTTTGGAACATAGGCAATAACGCGTGGTCTCAAAAGGAAGACGAGCTCGGAATTAGTTGTTTTTGCTGTTCTTGATGTCGGGAAGATAGGGCGGTTCAAACCGGGCCCTTCTGTGCTGAATTCGTCTTGTTCACGAACAAGACCGGCGATCAGGATGGAGTCACCGGGGCGCACACGCACCTGCGTTGTTAAATCGCGTTCACTTGTGCGTGGAAGTTGAAGAGTTTCACTCGCGCCAGCATTAAAGGTTTCAAAGCCCAGAAATTCATCCAGCTCGATTTCGATATTCCCGTAAACCGTGGAATCATCCCAGCCAGAAGAGATATTCAGAGTAAAACCGCTATCGACTGTCGATGTTGATGTGGAGACAGTTTCGTCACCATCTTCATCCGTCGTTCTTGAAAGAGATTCAATGTAGTTAATTGTCTCGACTACGCGCAGCTCGGCCTCTGAGCCGGAAAGCACTGTGATTTGAGGCTGGGAAATGGTTTTGACTGTCCCCTGCGACGATAAAAAACGGAAAACATCACCGCTGGAAAGGTCGACGGCGGCACGTGTGGGAAGACCAATGCTGATCGGCGTTCCGACTTGTGAATCGACATTGCCGTCAATATTGATACCGAAATTGAAATCACCCAGGTCGTTGAGGTAATCCCACTGGATACCTGTTGTATTTCCGCCATCAAGCTGCACTTCCCAGATATAGGTCTCATAGACGACCAGGGCGGTGTTACCGCGAAGGCGGTTGAAATAGGACTCAGCTTGCTTGGCGCTACGGTGGCTTGCCGTATAGATCATTGTATTGGTGGACGGATCGATAACGGGAGCGTTTCCTGTTAAGGCTTCAATGCCGCTTGCGACGTCGTCAAACACATCATCTTCGCCGATCGGCGGGAGGGAGACAACGAAAGCTTGCGTTTCTTTTACGGTTAAAACGCCTTCTTCATAAGAGCAATATAGATCTGCAAGAGAACATATGCGGTTTACTACAGATTCAAGATTACCTTTGACGCCGGAAACAGTGATGCGACGGCTCAGCGCCTCTTCTGTTTCAAAGGCGAGCGGGATATCGTAGTCGGCTAAGATTAGTTGCAGCGCCGATGCCAAAGTTTCATTGCGCAGCTCAATCGGACCGACGCGTCGGTCTGGCAGCGGCTCTTGATCGAGAGGTGCGGGGATTAAAACATCTTCACCAAGTGGCACGTAAATAACAGGGTCGTAACCTTCGTTAAGAGCATCAGGCCTTTCTTTTGCGGTGGCTGGTGCGGGGATTGAGGCGTTTCTGGCTGATGGCGCGTCAACCTTCGCACAGCCTGAAACACTCAGGGCAAATACACAGCATGAGGCAAGCAATGCTTTTTTTAAGTTGCCGTTAAACAGGTTCGTCATGAAGGCCTCCTTTTGCGCATGGCAATCAGCCGCTCCACCATTTTAATAAGGCGGTCTTTTTCAACAGGTTTGATTAATACGCCGCTAACGCCCAGTTTGCCTGACTCAGACAGCAGGTCTGGACTTTGGTCGCCGGTAACAAGTACGACAGGTGTGTTTAGTTCTCTCGCTCGTAAGGCTTTGACAAATCCAAGCCCGTCTATGGGCTCCATACGGACGTCGACAACGGCTGCATCGAAACTGTCGTCAATGATATCAAGGGCAATATCTCCCTGTGCGGCTTCTTCACAGTTATAGCCGGCACCTTCCAGAAAGCTTTTGATTTGCATCCGGACAAAGTCGTTGTCTTCTACGATCAAAATTTTAGAGCTCACGCGTGTTTCTCTCAATGTTTATCCACAAACATATTGGGCCCAATGCTTGTGGATTATTGTCTGAATCAGGTTGTCCTTTCAGGCGAAAGATACGAATCACCTACAAAAAGTGTAGTGAAACCTTGCTCTGTTGTAAATAGAAAGGTCATATTGCTTTTTTTTCAGTTGGATGTAGGATGTTTCTATGATTAAAAATGAGTTACCCCATTTGCTTGATATTGAGTCACTGAGCGCGTCAGAGATCATTGCGCTAATGGATGAGGCGGATGGATTTGTTCAAGATTTATCCCAAGAAAAATCCACAATTGATGAGCGCTGTCGTGACAAGGTTTTGATAAATGCCTTTTTCGAAGATTCAACACGCACGCGTGTGTCTTTTGAAATGGCGGCGCATAGGCTTGGTTTGCGGGTGATTAACTGGACAGCGGCAGGAAGCTCGGCAAGCAAAGGTGAGGATCTTAGCGACACTTTGGCTAATCTAGGTGCTATGAGCCCTGATGTTTTGGTGATGCGCCATGGTGAGTATAAGGCGCCTTACACGGCGGCCTCGCTTGTGGGTTGTCCTGTGGTCAATGGTGGTGACGGGTGGCGCGCGCATCCGTCTCAGGCTTTGCTGGACGCTGTGACTATGCGGCAGGTATTGGGTGATCTTAAGAGGCGGCGTATCGCAATTTGCGGCGATATAGCGCATAGCCGTGTGGCGCGCTCTAATCTGGCTTTGTTATCAAAGCTCGGTGCTGAACTTCACGTTGTTGCACCTGAAGCGTTAATGCCGAGAGAGAAGGATTTGCCTGAGGGCGTTACTTGTTTCGATAATCTTAAAGACGGGCTTAGCGGCTGTGACATCGTGATGTGCCTGCGCATTCAAAAAGAGCGCATGGCCGCAGGGTTGGTGCCTGATCCGAATGATTTTCATGCGGAGTTCGGTTTGAATTATGATAGTCTCGCTTATGCCAATGACGGTGCATATGTAATGCATCCGGGCCCTATGAATCGCGGTGTGGAAATTGACCCTGTTTTGGCGGATGATCCGCAGCGCAGTCTTGTGCTGAGGCAGGTGCGTAATGGTGTTGCAATGCGTATGGCGATTTTGAAGCGTGCGCTTTTAAGAGATTAAAAAAACAGGAGGTGTGAATGCCTGAATTTGGATTTTTGCTTCGTGCGGTCGAGGCGTTCGGTCAGCATATAGGCGTAGACGGTTTAATTGGAATTTTGGGCGGCTATATGCTTGGGGCTATCCCTTTTGGTTTGGTGCTTTGCTCATTGGCGGGGCTTGGTGATATTCGCAAGATCGGTTCCGGCAATATCGGCGCTACTAATGTCTTAAGAGCCGGCCGTAAGGATCTGGCATTCCTGACAGTTTTGCTTGATGGCGGTAAGGGCGCGATTGCAGTTTTGATCGGCTGGTGTTTGGGGCCGGCTTATGCCTTTGGCGCAGCACTTGGCTCTATCTTAGGTCATAACTTTCCTGTGTGGCTTAAGTTCAAGGGCGGGAAGGGGATTGCGACAACATTGGGTGTTTTATTGGCGCTGAACTGGCCGACCGGTATTGCCGCCTGTCTTATTTGGTTGCTTACAGCTCTGATCTTCAGAATTTCATCACTGTCGGCTTTGGTTTCGATGGCACTTGCGCCCGTTGCTGCACTAGTCATAGGAGAGCCTAATCAGGTCTATCTCATCGGTTTGATCGCGCTCATTGCATGGGCAAGGCATCACGAGAATATCGTGCGTCTTATCAAGGGAGAAGAGCCGAAAATCGGTCAAAAGAAGAAGTAAGTGTCACATTCATGTTTGCCGTAAAAGAGACGAAAGCACCTGAACTTACTCCCGAGCAATATGCTTTGCTGCGACTTGCTCGTACGCAAAGGGTCGGGCCAATAACTCTGCGCCGCCTTTTGGCACGGTTTGATAAGCCCCAAGATGCGCTTGCCGCTTTGCCGCATCTCTCTAAAAAAGGAGGGAAGGTGCTTGAGCCGTTATCTCCGGAGGCTGTGCAATTGGAAATAAAGCAATTGCATAAAATAGGCGGCCAGCACCTTTTATGGGGCGATGAACGCTATCCCGAAAGTTTGTCTGTTGTTGAGGATAGTCCGCCGGTGCTCTCGATTTTGGGTGATGTCTCTATTTTAACAAAGCCGCAAATTGCTATTGTCGGTGCGCGTAATGCATCGCTCAATGCCCGTAAGTTTACGTATAAGCTGGCGGGTGATCTGGTGCAGGCAGGGTTTGTTGTGACCTCTGGTTTGGCGCGCGGAGTTGACACATCTGCGCATGAAGGGGCTTTGGCCGCAGGTGGTCAGACGGTGGCTGTGCTTGCGGGCGGGGCGGATGTAATTTATCCACGGGAAAATAAAGAGCTTTATGCCAAGATTATTAAGCAGGGTTGTATCGTTGCAGAAAATCCTGTGGGCACACAACCATCAGCGCAACTTTTTCCGCGCCGCAACCGCATTGTCTCGGGTCTTTCTCGAGCCGTTATTGTGGTTGAGGCAAGTGAGCGTTCAGGCTCTTTAATTACTGCAAGACTGGCGTTAGAGCAGGGGCGTGACGTTATGGCCGTGCCCGGCTATCCTGATGATCCGCGCGCATCCGGGCCGAATAAGCTGATCCGTGAGGGTGCGCTTTTGGTTCGTCATGCCCAAGACGTTATCGACGCTCTGAGCGGTTGGCAGCTTCCTTCTCCGAAACAGCCAAGCCTGCTCGAAAGTGAAGAGGAGTTTCACTTTGAAATAAGCAATGGAGCCGTGTCTGGAACGGGCATCTTACAAGAAAGCGTTGCGCCCGAAAATATAAATGAGACGATCCTTGATGCGCTGAGTGGTCAACCTCTTGCCATTGACGAATTGGTCAGGGCGTGTCATGTCTCTGTATCGGAATTAAATACCGCTCTTTTGGCGATGGAGCTGGCTGGCGAGATCGAACGATTGCCCGGAAATCGGGTTTGCCGCTTGTCTTAATGGCTTTGAGGGGCGACAGGAATAAGAAGGAAAAGGTTAAGTGACACATACTCTGGTCATTGTTGAATCTCCCGCTAAAGCGAAAACCATCAATAAATATTTAGGAAAAGATTATACGGTTCTGGCTTCTTTTGGTCATGTGCGTGACTTGCCGCCAAAAGATGGATCTGTGCGCCCTGATGAAGATTTTGCGATGAGCTGGGATGTCTCTGACCGTGGAAAGAAAACCCTCAAAGAAATTCGCGATGCGTTAAAAGATGCGGATACGCTTATTCTGGCGACTGACCCGGATCGCGAGGGGGAGGCCATTGCATGGCACGTAAAAGAGCATCTGGAAGAAAAAAATGCGCTTAAGGGGAAAGACACAAAACGTGTGACCTTTAACGAAATTACCAAGGCAGCCGTTCAAAAGGCATTCGAACAGGCACGTGATCTTGATGAGCATTTGATCCAAGCCTATCTGGCGCGTCGTGCGCTGGATTATCTGTTCGGCTTTACACTCTCGCCTGTATTGTGGCGTAAACTGCCCGGCTCTAAATCAGCCGGCCGCGTGCAATCGGTAGCACTTCGCCTGATTAGTGAGCGCGAAGCCGAGATCGAGGTCTTTAAGGCGGATGAATACTGGACAGTTGATACGCTTTTGAAAAATCCTGATGGCGCACATTTCAAAGCACGCCTGACGCATTTGGCAGGTAATAAGCTGGATAAGCTGGACATACCTGATGAGGCAAAGGCAAATGCGGCTGTTGAACGCATTAGACACAAAGAGTTGAAAGTTCAAAGCGTCGAGAAAAAGCAAAGCCGCCGTAATCCGGCAGCGCCTTTCATCACTTCGACGCTTCAGCAAGAGGCTTCTAGAAAGCTTGGCTTCGGTGCAACGGCGACAATGCGTACCGCGCAAAAGCTATATGAGGGCGTTGATATCAAGGGGGAAACGGTCGGCCTTATTACCTATATGCGTACGGACGGCATTACCCTGTCGGGTGAAGCGATTGCTCAGGCGCGTGATGTTATCGGCCAGAAATACGGCGATAAATATCTGCCTAAATCTCCGCGTGCCTATAAATCCAAGGCCAAAAATGCGCAAGAAGCGCACGAGGCGATCCGTCCGACTGACCTTAGCCGCGACCCTGACAGTTTGAAACCTTACCTCGATGAGGCAGGGCTCAAGCTTTATACACTTATCTGGAAACGTACGATCGCGTGTCAGATGGAATCCGCTGTGCTGGATCAGGTCGGCGTAGATATCTCTGATGGTACGGATGACGTGGTTTTGCGCGCCACCGGTTCGGTCATTGCCTTTGACGGTTTCTTCAAAGTCTATCGCGAAGGTTTTGACGACGATAAAAAGTCAGACGACGATGATGATAGAATTTTGCCGCCTCTTGAAGAGGGGGATAAGATCGGCCTGCTCGATATCATGCCGGAACAGCATTTCACACAGCCGCCACCCCGTTATACAGAAGCTTCTTTGGTTAAAAAACTAGAAGAGCTGGGGATTGGCCGCCCGTCGACTTATGCCTCCATTATTCAGGTTTTACAAGACCGCGACTATGTGCGTCTGGATCAAAAGCGCTTTATTCCCGAAGATCGCGGCCGAATCGTCGTGACTTTCCTCAAGAACTTCTTCCCGCGCTATGTGGAATATGATTTTACTGCCTCGCTTGAGGATGATTTGGATGCGATTTCCGGCGGCCATGTCGCATGGAAGCAAGCTTTGGCCTTGTTCTGGAAAGATTTCTCCGCAGCGGTCGAGCAAACCAAAGATTTGACGATTACGCAAGTGATAGACCAGTTGAATGAGGAACTGGCACCGCATTTCTTCGCAGATGGGCGTAAATGTCCGTCTTGTGATACTGGCGAACTATCGCTTAAGCTTGGTAAATTCGGAGCCTTTATCGGTTGTTCGAATTATCCCGAATGTAACTACACGCGCCGTCTGGAAGTGCCGAAAGAAGGTGAAGAGACGGGCGGGCTTGATCTTGATGCAGGGCCGAAAGAGCTTGGTTCGAATGATGAGGGACGTGCTGTGTCTATCCGCAAAGGCCCTTACGGTGTTTATGTTCAAATGGAACCAAGTGACCCTGAGAATAAAAAAGAAAAGCCAAAGCGCCAAGGCCTGCCGAAAGGCGTAAGCCCTGCTGATGTTACGCTTGAGAAAGCGCTGGATTTGTTGGCTTTGCCGCGTGAGCTGGGTAAACACCCTGATACAGGAGAGATGGTTGAGGCAGGAATTGGCCGTTACGGTCCATATCTCAAGCATGATGGGCGTTTTGTTTCTTTACCAAAAGATGAAGATGTTCTCACTGTCGGGTTGAACCGTGCTGTTGATATTATCGCCAATGCCCCTGTTAAAGGTGGTCGCGGTGCATCGGGCGCGGGCGGAAAGCCGATTAAGGTTTTGGGCAAGCACCCTGATAGCGGTGAAGAGATCGGCGTCTATTCTGGACGCTATGGCCCTTATGTGAAGCACAAGAAGACAATGGCCTCTCTGCCCAAGGATTTACAACCCGAGCAAGCCACGCTTGAAGGTGCACTAGAGCTGCTTGCCAAGAAAGAGGGTGCGGCCAAAGGTAAGAAGAAAACGGCTGCGAAAAAAGCACCTGCCAAGAAAGCGACAGCAAAGAAAACAGTGGCTAAGAAAAATACAGCAAAGTGATTAAAGCTGTGCTAATATCGCAGAGATGAAACAAGAGATTTTAAAACTTCTTTCGGGTGCAGAAGCGCCAGTCTCCAAATCCGTTATCGCCAAAGCATTGAAAGTGAGTGGGCCGGAGGCTCGTGCCCAACTTCGTGACACGCTGAAAGCGCTAGAGAAGGCCGGTGATATTGAGCGTAAAGGTGGCCGCAATTACACACTGCCTGAACGTTTGGCATCTGTTGCCGTAATTGAAATTACAGATATCGATATGGACGGTGATGTGTTTGCCGTCCCTTCGGACTGGGCCGAAGAATATCTTGGTGCTCCGCCGATTATTGAGATGAAGCCGCCTAAGAAAGGCCACCCGGCCTTTGCAAAAGGTGAGCGGATTTTAGCAAAGCTGGATTATACAGATGACGGCACCTATGTCGGGCAGGCGCTTAAACGCCTGAGCACCGAAAGAAATATGGTGCTTGGCACATTGGAGCAGGTCGGAGAGGGCTATGTTTTGCGCCCCGTAGACAAGAAGGCGCGCTATGATTTTATGGTGCCTTTGGCTGATTTGGGAGGGGCTGAGATCGGTGACCTTGTCTCGGGCGAAGTTCACCCTGCCTCCAGAGGGTCTGCAAAGAAACAGGCGCGCATTGTTGAGGTTCTGGGCAAACAAGATGATCCCAAGATATTCTCTCTCGTTGCTATTCATGAGCGCGCCATACCTCATGTGTTCCCTGATGCCGTGCTTAAAGAATGTGAGGGGCTGAAGGTGCCGCCGCTGGGGAAGCGCGAGGATTTACGAGATTTGCCACTGGTCACAATAGACGGAGCAGATGCGCGTGATTTTGATGATGCCGTGTTTGCAGAAGCCGATTCTGATCCGAAAAATGAGGGCGGATACCATATTATTGTCGCAATTGCCGATGTTGCGCATTATGTGCGCCCCGGCTCACAGCTTGACCGCGAGGCGCTAAAACGCGGAAACTCGACGTATTTTCCTGATCGTGTTGTGCCAATGCTGCCTGAGGCGCTGTCCAATGATTTATGTTCGCTCAGACCTGATGAAGAGCGAGCTGCTATGGCAATGCATATGTGGATTGACCGCGATGGCAGGCTTTTGCGCTTTAAGCCTGTACGGGCACTGATTAAATCCTGTGCGAGACTGATCTATGAGCAGGTGCAAGCCGCCAGAGACGGGCAAGCTGATGAGATGACCGCCCCGCTTATGGATCGTGTGATCGAGCCTTTATATGCCGTTTACGATATCTTGGACAAGGCACGCGAAGAGCGCGGAGCGCTTGACCTTGATTTGCCTGAACGCCAGATCATCGTCAATGAACAAGGCGAGATGACAGGTGTTAAAAAGCGCAACAGACTTGATGCGCATAAGTTGATCGAAGAGATGATGATCCTCGCTAATGTTGCAACAGCCCTTGCATTAGAGGATAAGAAAGCACCGTGCCTTTACCGCGTTCACGACCGCCCCGATGGGGAGAAGCTGGACTCTGTGCGCGGTTTTATCGAAGGGCTGGGGCTGTCTTTTCCTAAGGGTCAGGTGGTGCAGCCTGAGAACCTTAACCGCCTTTTGAAGACGGCCAAGAGCAAAGGCGAAGAAGACGGTATCGGCCTTGGTCAACTGGTTTCGCAAGTCGTACTGCGTTGTCAGTCACAGGCTGTATACAGCCCCGATAATAACGGGCATTTCGGCTTGGCCTTACGCCATTATGCGCATTTTACCTCGCCTATCCGCCGTTATGCGGATCTATTTGTTCACCGCTCTTTGATTAAAGCTTATGGGTTTGGCGAAGGCCATCTATCCGATGAAGAAGCGTCACGTGCTGCGGAGATCGCTGATTTGATCTCGGGCACAGAGCGACGCTCTATGGAGGCTGAGCGCTCAGCGGTTGATCGTTTCACGGCCAGTTATCTGGCCGAGCAAGAGGGGGCAACCTTTACGGGCCGCATTTCGGGCGTTACGCGCTTTGGCCTTTTTGTGACCTTGGATGAAAATGGTGCGGATGGGATCATCCCGATGCGCAGCCTCAAGGATGATTATTATTATCATGATGAGAAGGCTCACGCTTTGGTCGGTAAACGCAAAAAGGCTGTTTATCGTCTTTGTGCTCCTGTGACCGTGAAAGTGGTCGAGGCCGATGGTATGACCGGATCTGTTATGCTGGAAATTGTCGGCAAGCCGGGTGCTGAGGTTCCGGGCTTTCAGGATCCGTTTAAATCACGGCGCCGGCCGCCAAGTGATAAGCCTTTCCGCAAAGGTGGTTATAAGGGTAAGAAAAAGCCTGAACAGGGGTTTAAGCCTAAGAAGAAAAAACAAACGACGCCGAAGCATAAACGCAAAAAACAAAAATAAGTTGCAATTTCCTTAAAAGTTTGACTTACTTTTCATAAGTAAATTGCGAAAAGGTCTCTCGATATTTCCTTTCGAACTATCCATGGATACAAAGAAGATATTCTTGGCCATGATGATTGCTCACTCTTGGTGCGCTACGATTGTTGACATAATGTTTCGGCTGTGCTACTGATGCTGTTTTTGAAGGAGATAAATATATGTTAGTAGATGCAATATCAGGCAGAGGAGAACGCACCACAAGAATTCGCGAAGCACATGGCGATTTCCCGAAGGTTGAAAAAGACTTGATGAATGTCCGTGATAGTATTCGCCCGAACGCTAAAATGGAATTTAACGAGCACGGTTTAAAGTGTGTGGCGTTGTTGCAGGAAGAGCCGGGAAGATTAACACCTGTTTTGAATATTACTTTCCTATTATCAAGAAATTTTGCAGCCGGCGATAGCGCAAGCGTTCGTGCTTATCTCGATCTGATTTTTGATGGTGTAGAAGTCAATGCACGCAAAGCAAGAATCTATTATGACTTTAAACAAGACTGATTACTCAGGGCGAAGGTTCGTAAATTAGCTTAATAGGTTTTTAGATCTAGGAAGAAAGTAAGAATAAGTTGCAATTTCCTTAAAAGTTTGACTTAATTTTCATAAGTTAATTGCGAAAAGGGAGTTCTAGGATGCGCGGCGGACAAATTGAAGCGGATGAGTTAGCGCAAAAATGTAAAGATGCGGTGCTTAGGCAAGAGCGCAAGACTATTCTACGTGATGAAGAAACGGAAAGCATGGTTATCATCTTTTTTGACCAGTCAAAAAGGTCTCTTGATATTTCCATGTCTGGTGATGCCTATGATGATTGTTCTGGTGCTGATTACAAAAATTATTTAAAACAAATTGCCAAAGAACTTCAGTTTCTGAGCAGTGTCGTATTTATTCATGTACGGAGTGTTTCCTTTGAAAGTATCGGTGGCTATAAAGGAGATATCCTCGGTCATGACGATATGCTGCAACCAAGCGCCCCATAAATATTGACATAATATTTTTTTATGTGTTAATTATGTGTGGGTTAAATGGGGGATATGATGACAACGCATGAAGGACTTACAAGACTGAATCAAATAGATGAAAAGCGTGCAAATATTGGCGATTTCCGAAATCCAGTTTTAGTATCAGAACTGACTACAATCCGCAATAATATTGGTCATAGTCTAAGAATGGAATTTAACAAGCGTGATGTACAGTGCACAGCCGTCCTCAGTCAATATCCTGAGAGATTGAATCCTGTCCTGGATATTACATTTGCAATGTCACACGGTTTTAAGGCCGGTGATGATGCAACTGTGCGTGCTTTCCTTGATATGATCTTTGACAGAGGTATGAGATATAAGGGCCGCCGGATTGATGTGCATTATCATTTTGATAAGCCCTGATAATTACTTAGAGCGTAAGTTGTTGAAATAGCTGAGCAAGCCAAGGGTCGCAAAGCCTGAAGCAAGAACGGCAGCGTATTTCACAAATAAAATCTCGCTGGTCGCAAAGGCTGCGCTGATAAACAAAAATACATTCAACCCTAGAATCATCAAAACGACTTTGGCATGGCCGAGCGTGTCACTGGCAAGATGGAAGAAATGCGTTTTATGCGGTTCCCAGATTTTCTCTCCCTTTGCAAAGCGGCGGGCGAGTGTGATGGTCGCGTCAAAGCAGTAATAAAGCGGGATGATGCAGGCTGGCCAGAAGGGGCCAAGCATTGCCAGATAGATCAGATACCAGCCTGTTAACAAACCGAGTGGGATCGATCCGACATCACCGATGAACACCTTGGCCGGATGCCAGTTCCAGATCAGGAAGGCTGCGGCTGCGCCTGCGAGAATAAATCCGTATACAGGAAAAACCGTGCCGCCAATGCCGAGCATGAGCATGATAATAGGGGCGGCGAGTCCGATGGATGTGGTTTGCATTCCTGTCATGCCGTCCAGACCGTCCATGAAATTATATAAATTGATGTACCACAACAGTGCCCAGAACGTAATCATGCGGTCGGCCCATAGCGGCAATAGTCCTTGGAACAGTAGCAAATCATAAGGGAAGATCAAAACTACGGCCGCAACGGCGACGATATGAATTGAAAAGCGCAAGGCTGGTGATAGAGGTTTCACGTCATCTTGCCATGACAAGATAGTCAGCACTGTGACTGCGGCGATCAAAATAGGCCAGAGGGTAAATTCCTGCGTCATTACAAAGGCGGTAGATAGAGCCACTAGAATAATAGGAACAACAGCAAGGCCGCCACCACGCAAGATCGGGCGCTTATGTGCTGATCGCGCTACGGGAATATCGCGGTAACGCTTGCTTTGAAGCCATCTAAGTGTCAACGGCATAGCCAGAGCGGTTCCTGCAAAGGCTATAAATCCGGCAATCAGAGCTAATGGCAAAATTGTTTCTAACATAGATATCAGTTTTACGTGGCTTCGGGTTTTTGCGCAAGATGCTTGCTGATATGATTAAGTCATCCAACGCTCATACCAGAGTTGCCACATTAGAATGACCCATAATTTGCGGGAATGGTCGATGCGACCCGTTAAGTGCTCTCGCCACAGTTGCTGGATTTGCGCAGGATATAAATATCCTTGTGCGCGCATATTGGCGGGGTCAAGCATACCTGCCGCCCATTTTTTTAGTGGGCCGCGCAGCCAGGCTGCCACGGGCAGGGTTTGCTTGTTGGTTGAACTTATAATCAGCTCTCGCGGTATAAAGCGGTAGAGGATTTGTCGCAAAATCCATTTGCTCTCGCGTCCATGCAGCTTCATCTCTAACGGCAAGCGCCATGCCAGTTGATAAAGTCGAGGGTCGAGCATAGGCAGACGACGTTCGATTGAGGTGTGGGTGTTGATACGGTCGAGGCCGGGTAAAATACCGCTTCCCATATGGTGCAGGGTGTCCGACGCCATCATAAGTTCGGTAAAGTTCAGGGGGTCTTCATCCGTTGCCGCCATATAAGAGGCCTTGCCCAGCATCCCAAAGGCGTCGTCACTGATATCATCTTGCATCAAGCTATCTGGATCTTCCCATACGCTCAGGAAGAGCTTATACAATTCATCTTGTGAATTGGCTGAAAAAGAGCGCGCCGAACGGATGATCTTTTGTCCGAATTGTGGGTTCTTAGGGCGTAGTTTTTGCCAGAATTCGGGGCCGGGTTTCATCAGCATTTTACCTGTGAAAGCGCGCACAGAGCGCGGTAAAGTCTGCATATTCTGCCAAACCTTTGCACCGTATATGTGACGTTTGAAGCCGCCGAATACAGCGTCACTTCCGTCTCCGCAAATAATTCTGCCGGCATTTTCTCCGGCAAATTGCGCCATCATATAACCGGAAAGCAAAGATGGATCAGCAAGGGGCTCATCGGCGATATCTGGCAATTGCGAGATCAGGTTGCGTAAAGAATCTTCTGAGACGTGGATGCTTTTATGATCTGTGCGCAGTTGTAGCGCAATTCGTTTCGCAGGGCCGGTTTCATCCATGCTTTGCCCTTCAAATCCGACAGTTAAGGTTTTAAGGCGTTCGCTGGATTGTGACTGCATCAAGGTTGCAAGCAACGCTGAGTCCAGTCCGCCTGAAAGCAGACAGGCTGTGTCCTGGGAATGCGCGTCACTCATATGTTGTTCGATGCTGGATTCGAGCGTGCTGAGCGTTTGAGTGATCGCTTCGCGCTCGTCTTGGGGCACAGATTCAGCGTTATTGCGCAGATCACGCTTGCCGCGGCGCGCCTCTTGCACGCTGTTCCACCAGGGCTGGATCAGGCTTTCGAGTTTTGCGCGGGCGCTTAAGGCCGTCTTGTTGATGTGAATTTGTGCGCCTGCCGGAAGCTGGATCAGCCCGTTATAAATGCAGTATGGCGCAGGGATAAAACCAAAGCGCAGATAAGCTTTGAGCGCCGTACGATCAATCTCGGGCTTCATGTCGGGATGTTGGCGGAAAGCTTTTACCTCTGAGGCGAAGACCAGATTACGCCCGATCCAGCCCAGATACAGCGGCTTTTCTCCAAAACGGTCGCGGGCGAATTTCAGACTGTGTTCCTTGCGATCCCAAAGCACAATAGCAAAAGCACCGTTGAGGCGAGGTAAGGTTTCATCCAGTCCCCATTCTTCAATAGCTGTGATTAAGGTCTCGCTGTCGTGCTCTGTTTTAAATTTAAAGCCCGCCGCTTTTAGAGCTTTGCGCAACTCCATATGGTTGTATATGCGTCCGTCCAGACATAAAACATAGCGGCCCGAAGGAGAATGCAGTGGCTGGCGAAAGGCATCTTTTTTGTCCTTGGATGGGGGGGCTGTTTCGGAAGATTTGAAAAACAAAGCCAGATTTTCCGAAGCATCATGCCATTGTTGCGTATCTTTATCACCTCGATGACGCATGGCGTGCCCCATCAATGTCAAATGCGCGTCAAGCGCTTGCGCATTTATTCTCTCTTCTGTCCAGATGCCGGCAATTGCGCTCATAACCTTATTGGCTTTCTTAGGTAAAGATTATACTTTGGTCCAGTGTAACTTATTTGTTATACTCACAAAGTAAGAAATATCAAAAAGCGGTCAATAGATATGCAAATCGACTTAATGATCTCTCAGGATGGTGAGGCTGGACTCGTTTCCGATACTGAGTTTGAACAGGATATATCCGGTGTGATCTTTGAAATAGAAGAGGGCAAACTGTTTGTGGAATATGCCGATATGAGTAATATGGAGCTTAATATTCCTGTTTCGCCTGACTTTTCATCTATTCTCGAAGAGCTGGACAGTATCTATATCGGTGTGGTCGAAGGCAATGTCATTACTATGGCGCGCCAAGTTCCCCTTGGAATTGTTGAATAACGGAGAGTTTAGGATATGAGTATCAGAGGGTTTCAACATTGGATCGGACGGGCGAATAAGGCACAGCGTGTGCATGAGGACGAGCATCAGGATACATCGGTTGATTCTGTGACAATGGAGGCCAGAGAGCAAGGGCTTGTCCTTTCACGGCAACTCACCCGTGACGTTCGTCTTGAGGCAAGACCGGAAATGGCGCCAAGTGGTCCGCAAGGGCCAAAAGCACCAGGCATGGGTGCAGGGTCACAAGGTGGCACGCGCATGGATTTGTCAAAGATTCATAAACCTAAACCCCCTAGAGATAAGGGGGGCAAGGGAGACCGCTAGCAACCGGCTTTTCTTTTGCTGCGCAATTATTTGACTTCTTCTTGCAACTTTCTATTGTTTTATACGTATGGTATCGTAACGAACGAATTTGAAAGAGATAGAAAGGACGATAAGAGATGTCTGACCAAGTCGTAAAATCATTAAATAAAGCTTTGAATAACAGCTATGTATTGTACTTCAAAACACATAGCTATCATTGGAATGTTGAGGGGCCGATGTTTAAGACCCTTCACGATCTATTTGAAGAGCAATATACAGAGATTTGGGGCGCAATTGATGAGATCGCCGAGCGTCTGCGCGCGCTAAAGGCTTATGCCCCGAACAATACCGCAGAGATCACAAAAGATACGGAGGTTCAGCCAGCCGGGAATCGTCCGGATGCCAACCAAATGATCCTCGATCTTGCTGAAGACAACATGACTTTGTCCAAAGTTTGCTATGACGTGATTAAGGCGGCTGAAGAAGCTGGTGATGAGATCACGCTTGATATGATGGTTGAGCGCGCAACAGTGCATGAAAAAAATGCATGGATGTTGCGCTCTTTAGCTGCGTAAATAAGCGTTTTATTTCGACTTTATTATTTAACCATGGGCGAATATCGGTTATACTTACCACTTAGTGATTACTGAGAGGTCATATGTCGATTGAACTAGCGCCCATGGATATTGCCCGCATTGCAGGCACGATCCTTTTAATTCTTGCTTTGGCTTTTGCTATGAGCAAGACATTCCTTTTCTTTGTCGATTTTGATGAAGAAGATGAAAAGAAGAATATGGGCAAGGCTTCTTTTGCACTTTTGATCTCTATCTTGTCTGCAACTTTTGGTGTCTCAGCACTATTTAACGCGGAAAAAGACTTCCTTGACCGCCTTCCATTGGCGTTAAGCTGTACAGCTCTGGCTTTTGCTGCCGTACCCTTCTTCGTGATGGCGTTTAATAAACTGCCCAAGCAGGTTAAAAAGCGTAAGGCGAAAAGAGCTAAGAAATGGTGGGAAGAAGAGCCGGAAGATGGAGATGAAGCCAAGCCCTCTGAGGCGGATAATAATAATCCAAAAGATAAAAAGAGCGCTTAATTACCGCTTTATTGTGAGCGTCTAAACTTACGCCAATGCGCAACATTGCGGTTATGTTCGGCCAAAGTTCTTCCGAATGCGTGTCCTCCGCTGCCATCAGCTACAAAATATAAATATTCGTGATCCTCGGGGTGTAAAACCGCCGCGATAGAGGCCTCGCCCGGATTTGCTATAGGGCTTGGTGGCAATCCGGCGTAGCGATAGGTGTTGTAGGGCGAGTCGATTTGCAAGTCTTTGCGTAACAAGCGTCGACCGATCGGCCCTTGTCCGTCTTCCTCGATTTCGCCATTTGTTAGAGCATAAATAACGGTCGGGTCGGTTTGAAGTTTCATGCCTTTACGCAGGCGGTTGATGAATACTCCGGCCACTTTGCCGCGTTCTCCGGCGACAGATGTTTCCTTTTCAACGATGGAGGCCAGAATCAAGGCTTCATATTTATTCTTCAGAGGGAGGTCGTCCTGACGTAGAGGCCACAGACGGTCTATGGTCTCCGTCATTGCCTCTTGCATACGTTTGAGCTTTTGGGCACGTGTATCCCCTGTTTTATAAAAGTAAGTCTCAGGCAGTAAGCTGCCTTCCTCGGGTGTGTCTGTGATATCGCCTTCAAGATAAGGGATTTGCGACAAGCGCTTCACAATTTGATGACTGGTCAGCCCTTCGGGAATTGTAAAAGATCTCAGGTAAATGTCACCTCGCTCGATCTTTTGCAATATTTCGGATAGGCTCGATCTCGCTTCTATCTGATATTCTCCGGCCTGCATTTTGGTGGGGTCATGCCAAAGCCTCGCCGCTATTTTGACGATTGTCGGAGAGGGTACAATTTCTTTTTGACTGAGTACATTTGCAATATTGTTGACGCCCCAGCCAGAGCGGATATGGATGATCTGTTCATCCACGCTACTTGGCTTGGTGTAGTTATTTTGCAGCCAGAGATAGGCCAGTCCCAAAGTGCCAGCAGATAGAAACAGCACAATGGATACAAGTAAACGCATAAGCTTAAACGCGTTTGATAATCAGTGAGGCGTTTGTTCCGCCGAACCCAAAGGAGTTGGAAAGCACGGCATTTACAGTTTTTTCCTGCGCTTTATGCGGGACAAGATTCATGCCGGCGACGTCCTCGCATGGATTATCCAGATTGAGTGTCGGCGGCAAGATGCCTGTTTGCAGTGCTTTGGTTGCATAGATCGCTTCGACAGCGCCAGCTGCACCAAGCAAGTGGCCTATAGCCGACTTTGTCGAGGACATAGCCATTGTCTCCGTCGCTGAGCCGAATAGACGGCGCACGGCGCTGGCTTCGATACCATCACCCATAGGTGTGGATGTTCCATGTGCATTGACGTAGTCGATTTGCTCGGGCGTCATGCCGGCATTTTTCAACGCCGCCTGCATGGCGCGGTATCCTCCATTGCCGTCAGGGGCAGGAGACGTCATGTGATATGCGTCACCGGAGAGGCCGTAGCCCGAGATTTCACCATATATTTTTGCGCCACGCGCTTTGGCGTGCTCGTATTCTTCTAAGATGACAATACCTGCGCCCTCTGCGATAACAAAACCGTCACGAGCGTCATCCCAAGGGCGGCTTGCGCCTTGCGGGTTGTCATTATACCCCGTAGACAGTGCGCGTGCGGCTGCAAATGTAGATAAGCCCAAACGGTTCACTGCCGCTTCTGCGCCACCGGCAACCATAACATCGGCATCACCAAGCATGATAAGACGCGCTGCGTCCCCAATTGCGTGTGTGCCTGTCGCACAGGCCGTAACCACAGAGTGGTTTGGACCTTTGAAACCGTGGCGGATGGAAACGTGACCGGATGCCAGATTAATCAGCATTTGTGGAACCGAGAACGGGGAATTACGGCGAGGCCCTTTTGTTTCCAGAGTGACCGAGGTATTGTAAATACTTAAAAGGCCGCCGATACCCGAGCCAATCATGACGCCTGTACG
The DNA here is from genome assembly GCA_964010795.1 of uncultured Alphaproteobacteria bacterium. Taxonomy (GTDB): domain Bacteria; phylum Pseudomonadota; class Alphaproteobacteria; order Micavibrionales; family UBA9664; genus CAXGMH01. The sequence goes on along the minus strand of CAXGMH010000001.1, from coordinate 1,516 downwards.
GCATAAATCTTCATCATCGGAAGGAGCCCAGCCGGAATCTTTCAATGCTTCATCCGCTGCGCCAATCGCATAAAGGATGAAATCATCCATCTTTTTCTGCTCTTTACGCTCGACAAATTGATCCGCGTAGAAAACGCCTGCGGCATAAGGATCGCCTGCTTCGATCTGAGCATCATCAGCGCGCGGCACAACGCCTGCTATCTGTGATGCCATGTCAGACACATCAATATGCTCAATTTTGCGAATGCCGGATTGAGCCTGAGTGATTTTACCCCAGTTATAATCAACCCCGCAACCAAGCGGGGAGATCATACCCATTCCTGTGATGACGACTCGTCTCATGGATAGGTCAGCCTTTTAAAATAAGGTTAAACGCGTATCTTAAAATTAAGATGCGTCTTCGATGAATTTAACAGCGTCGCCGACCGTCTGAATTTTTTCAGCGGCATCATCTGGAATTTCAATGCTGAATTCTTCTTCGAAAGCCATAACCAGCTCAACAGTATCCAGAGAGTCAGCACCCAGATCGTCGATAAAGCTTGCGCTTTCAGTTACTTTGTCTTCTTCTACGCCGAGGTGTTCTACAACAATCCCTTTGACGCGTTCTGCAACATCACTCATGTTTTACTTCCTTTTGTTTATAAGTTCCATGGTTTAGTTATCGTTAACCCCGTTTCAAGAACCGTAAAATGCGGCTACCCTTCAAACGAAAAAGAGGTCATAGCAAAACCTTTTCGCGCTGACAATAACAATTTGTACAAATGTTGCCAATCTTAAAAATTTGTTATGCACAATATACCCGTCCTGCCCTTGACACAACAAGCTTGCGCTGCTTTACTGTTTAAAGAAACAAAAATAGCAAGGAGACTGATATGAGTTCAGCAAAAGCAGCATTTGAAGATAAAGAAAGCATTATAACTGCTATAGATAAGACGCGGTTTTCTCGCCAGAAGGATTTAATTCGCGGTGTAGATCAAGAAGACATTGAAGGTATGCCAACTGCGCCTGAAGGTCTGCATATTCAATAAAATTACTTTTCATTAATAGAATTCGTAAAACCCGGTTATTAGTGCCGGGTTTTTTTATCGTCTCAAATCTTTCGTGCAATTTAAAATTCCGGCGCTATAGTAGCGGCCATGTTCGAACGAAGAAAAAAACGCTCACTGGCTGGGCGAGCCAAACAATTTGCGGTGCCCGATATGGGGTGGTCGCGCATGAAGCGCTACTTATATCTGCGTATGAAGCGCTTGAGTGTGCACGCCTCGACACGCTCTGTGGCAAGCGGGATGTCTTTTGGCTATGCAATCAGTTTTAATCCGCTTGTCGGTACGCATACATTCTGGATATTGGGCTTTTCATTTTTGTTGAATGCGAATTTTCTGGCAGCGATGATTGCGTCACTTGTCGGCAATATCTGGACATTTCCTCTGTTTTTCTGGATGTCGTTTCAGGTTGGTTCATTTATTATCGAGCCTTTCCCTCCGCTGGGCGAGGGGGTGTTCTGGGAAAATTTCAT